>JAHXGL010000009.1 GCA_019923655.1 Candidatus Nealsoniibacteriota bacterium | reverse complement strand
AAAGGCTGAAGCGTATCGCTTATTTCCCGATGCGTTTTCCCTTTTAATTTTTTTAAAAATGTTATAATATAGTATTGATGCTTTTATGGTTTGGAATCCCTTTAAAATAATCCCTAAAAAATTTTTAGGAATAGATATTGGAACATCAACAATCAGGATTGTGGAATTGTCGCGTCAGGGACAGAGGAAAAAATTAGAAAATTATGGCGAAATAACTATTGGTTCTGCTTGCACTAAACCGTTCCGAAGTTCTGAAAAGAGCGATTTTTTACTGTCTAGCCAGAATATTTCGCAGGCTATTTTGGCGATAATTAAAGAAACAAAAATTCAGACAAGAAAAGCGGTTTTTTCTCTTCCTGATTTTTCTACTTTTTATACTAATTTTGAGCTGCCCCTTATGCCGAAAAAAGAGCTTTCTGCGGCAATTCAATTTGAGGCCCGGCAGCATATTCCTTTGCTTATGGAGGAAGTGATTTTGGATTGGCAGGTGATTGAAAAAAAAGATTTTTCTAATTCTCAAAAAACAAAGCTAAAAATTCTTTTATTGGCTATTCCCCATGAAGTGGTAAACCAGTATCGGGAAATCAGTAAACTTTGCGGGCTTGAACTGGTTGCTTTAGAGGCTGAAGCTTTTGGTCTGGTAAGATCCTTGATTAAAGATGACGACAAGAAGAAAATAATTCTTGTTTTGGAGATCGGAGACAGAAGCACGACTTGCAGTCTTATTGATAATGAAGTTTTAAACATATCGCATAGCCTTGATATGTCGGGAAGCAAGCTTACAGAAGCAATCTCCAGAGGGATGTCAATTGACCATAAAAATGCTGAATATCTCAAAAAAGAATATGGTTTGAAAGAAACAGAAGAGGAAAAAAATATTGCTAAAATCCTACTCCCTTTAATTGATTCAATCCTGAATGATATTGAGAAAATCACTCAAAACTTTTATAGAGCTGAAAAAAAAGAAGTTGAAAAAATTATTATTGCCGGAGGAACAGCTCAACTTCCTGGTTTAAAAAACTATTTTGAGCAGGTTCTTAAAAAAGAGATTGAAATTGCTAATCCTTTTGCCGGTATTTTTTACCCGCCAATTTTGGAAAAACCATTAAAGGAAATTGGACCGGGTCATAGCATAGTTGTGGGCATGGCTTTAAGGGGATTAGAAACTTAGCATGCTGGAAAGACAACTTTTGGTTAATAAATTGAAAATAAATTACAAGGTTGCCGGACAAGGGCAGCCTGTTTTTATTTTACACGGCTGGGGCGGTTCTTCTGATTCTTGGATTAAAGTTCAGGAGATTTTAGCGTCTCAAGGATATAAGGTAATTTGCCCTGACTTTCCTGGTTTTGGAAAAAGCGCTCTGCCCCTAGAACCCTGGGGGGTGGAACAATATGCTGAATGGTTAAATAATTTTATCAAAGAATTCAAAGATAAAGAAACAGACGCAGGAGAGCCTTTTTTCTTCTTAAGCCATTCATTTGGCGGAAGAGTGGCGATTAAATTTAGCATTCAATATCCGACCAAATTAAAAAAATTAATTTTTTGCGGTTCAGCCGGGATTAAAATTAAACCAAGCCTAAAAACCAAAATAATTTTCTATTTAGCTAAAACAGGAAATACTATCTTTAACTCAAAATATTTGGTAAAATTCAAAAACAGAGCAAGAAAAATTTTATATCTTTTTTTAGGAAGAAATAGCGATTACCTAAAAGCTCGGGGAGTTATGAGAGAAACAATTAAAAAAGTTTTGCAAGAAGATTTATTGTCAGATTTGCCAAAAATCAAAACAAAAACTTTAATTGTCTGGGGTAAAGATGACAACGCGGTTCCCCTAAAATGCGCCTATCTTTTTAAGACCAAAATTAGGAATTCAAGGCTTGAAATTCTGCCTAACGCAGGGCATAGCCCTCATTTAGAAGATCCAAAAAAACTTTCCGAAATTATTTTAAACTTTCTGAGCGAATACTAGATTTTATGGTTGTTTATTTAGTTGTTATTTTTTGGTTAATTATTGTTTTTAAAAAACTTTGTTTTTGGGTTTGGCTTTGGCAAATAAAAGAATATCGGATTAAAAGACTTATTGACCATTTCCGAACTACTAAAGGAAAAAAACTAATTATTAATAAGTTATTCCTGGTTAAGCTGTTGATTCTTTTAGGGTCAGTCTTTCTTTTACCAATTTTAGCTTTTTTTATTCCTTTGATTTTTTTCATTGAAGCCTTGTCTGTTATTAAGCACCTCTGGCAAAAAACCCTTATCATTCCGGTTTTAACAACGAAAACAGGTGTTATTCTTTTTGTCGGTGTTTTGCTGATTTTATTCTACTTAATTGGTATTGTTCCATTTTTTTTGGATTGGGCTTTGAAGCTCTCTCCGATTATTTATATTTATTTTTTAGCTTTTGACCTTTTAGCTCCGATAATTTTCTCAGGATTGGTTTTGGCTTTTCAGCCTTTAACTTTGGTTTTACGCAATAGAATGATTGAAAAAGCAAAGCAAAAAAGGGCTAAATTTAAGAATTTAATAGTTGTTGGCATTACTGGTAGTTATGGCAAGACCTCTACTAAAGAATTTTTGTTTTCCATTTTATCTACTAAATTCAAAGTTCTTAAAACTAAAGAACATCAAAATACTGATTCGGCTCTGGCTCAACATATTTTAAATAAATTAAATCTCAAGTATCAAATTTTTATTGCCGAGATAGCCGCCTATTCACGAGGAGAAGTAAAGTCTGCCTGTGATATTGTTAAACCCAAAATCGGGATTTTATGCGGAGTTAATGAACAGCATTTAGCTCTTTTTGGTTCAATGGAAAATTTAATATCAGCTGAAGGCGGCGCAGAATTAATTAAAAGCCTGCCCCAAAATGGCTGTTTGATTGTTAACAAGGATAATGAAAAAGTTTTAAACTTTATTGAATGGCAAACCTTAAAATTGCCGCAATCTCGGATTTTTTGTTCCATCAAAACCAAATCAGACCTTTGGGCAGAAGATATTAAAAAGAGCAAAGAACAAATTTGTTTTAAGATTTTTTCTAAAAATGGCGATTTTGCTGAATTTAGAGTAAATTTATTGGGAGAGCATAATGTTTCTAATATTTTACTAGCCGCAGCTTGCGCTAAAGAACTGGGAATGAGTTTAGATGAAATTGCTAAAGCTTGTCAAAAGATAAAACCCTTAGAAAAAACAATGCAGATTAAAAAAGGAATTAATGGTCTAAATATCATTGATGATTCTTATTCAGCTAATCCTGATGGTGTCCTTGCTGCTTTGGATTATTTAAAAATTTTGCCGAAGACAAACAAAAAAATAATTATTATGCCTTGTCTGATTGAGCTTGGTCCGGCAACTCAACCAAATCATCAAAAAATAGGAGAAAAAATTGGCCAGGTTTGCGATTTAGCCATAATTACGACCAAGGAAATGTTTGAAGAGATAAAAAAAGCAGCCATTAAAACCGGGATAAATAAAAAAAACATTCTGTTTATGGAAAACCCAAAAGAGATTTTGGCAAAAATAAAAAGTTTTTCTCTTCCAGGCGATACCATACTTTTAGAAGGTAGATTGTCAAATGAATTAATAGAGCGGCTCGTTATGCGTTGAACAAGCCAAAGCAATATGAATTTTTTAAAGCCAATTTCAATATCTTTATCACCAAATACTGAAAAAGATGATATCTGGTTGGCTTTGAAAATGATTTGGCGAATCATTTTACGCGGAACCAAGCCAAGTAAAACGCAGAACTGTACTAAAAAACTAGAACATAAATTTAGAAATTATTTAAACATAAAACAAGCTATTTCTTTTAACAGCGGACGATCGGCATTTTTTGCAATTTTAAATTCATTGGAATTAAATCCAAATGATAAGGTTTTAGTCCAAGCATTTACTTGCAATGCGGCAATAAATCCTATAATTTGGGCCGGATTAAAGCCAGTTTATGTGGATTGCGATGAGAAAACTTTTAATATTGACATTGAAGATTTAGAAAGAAAAATTATTCATTCAACAAACTCAAGCCAGGCTCCTAAGGTTTTGATGGTTCAGCATACTTTTGGCTTGCCGGCTGATATGGATAAAATATTAAAAATTTGTGAGCAAAATAATTTAATTTTGATTGAAGATTGCGCTCATTCTTTAGGGGCTGCTTACAGAGAAAAAAAGGTTGGCACATTTGGCAGGGCTGCTTTTTTCAGTTTTTCCAGGGATAAAATAATTTCTTCTGTTTATGGTGGAATAGCAATTACTAATGATATTCATTTAGCTGGGAAAATTCGCGCTTTTCAGCAAAAAATTGGCTATCCTTCTTGCGTTTGGATTATACAGCAACTTTTGCATCCAATTTTAATGAATTGGTTGATTCTGCCAATTTATGGGTTTTCTTGTCCAGCAAGCCGAGCGCTCAACGCATTGAAAGCTCGGCACTTCGGAATTGGCAAATATCTTTTAATTTTATTTCAATGCCTGCATATTTTATCTAAAGCGGTTCATTGGAAAGAAAAAAGAGGCAGAAAACCATCTTATTTTCCTAAGCAAATGCCATCTGCTCTGGCTTGCTTAGCAATAAATCAATTTAAGAAATTAGATAAATTTAACCAACACCGAAAAAAAATCACTAATTTTTATTTTGAGAAATTAAAAAACACTTGTTTTAAGTTGCCGGAAATTCCAAAAAATTGCGCTCCTGTTTTTTTAAGATTTACCATAAAACATCCAAAAGCTCATCAAATAATTAAAAAGGCATGGCAAGAAAACATCTTAATAGGGGATTGGTACACCAGCCCAATAGCTCCCTATGATACAAAATTAGATAAATTGCAGTATAAATTAGGTCTTTGTCCCACGGCTACCAAATTAGCCCAAGAGACTTTGAATTTACCTACTCATATAAATATCTCAAAAAAACAAGCTCAAAAAATTATTGATTTTTTATTATCAAATCCTTGGAATGCAAATATCAAAGGGTAAAGTCTGAAAAACGGACCTATTTGTTCGTAATTTAGCTTAAAGCATCAGAAGCTCAGCAATCAAGTTTCAAGTCACCGGCTGTTAAAATCCCAGCGAGATTTTACAGCCTGCGTTCTCGGCTTGTTGTCCCTCACTTTGTTCGGGAACCATGCCAACAAGCCTGCGAAAGCTGCCTTGAAACTTATTGCCTCGCTTCTGAAATCGGTCCGAAAAATTAAACTTTACCCTATCAAATGAAAATTCAAGAAATAAAACATAAAAATATTTGGGAAGATTTTTTAAAGAATTGTTCAGAAAAAACATTTTTGCAGTCCTGGAATTGGGGAGAATTTCAAAACAAGATGGGAAATAAGATTTGGCGACTCGGCATATATGAGAATAGAGAGCTGTTCTCTGCGACATTGGCAATAAAAGTTATTGCTAAAAGAGGAACTTTTTTGTTGGTTCAACATGGACCCAATGTTAGAAATTACAAATCACAAATTCCAAATTCCAAACAACCTTCAAATCACAAATTACAAATTTTAAGCTTATTATTAGAGAAATTGAAAGAAATTGGCAAAAAAGAAAATTGCAGTTTTATTAGAATAGCGCCGCTTTTGCCAAGAAACGAGGAAAATAAAAAATTATTTCAAAGTTTAGGATTCTTAAAAGCAAGCATGCATGCCAGCGCTTATGAGGCGACCTTGAAAATTGATATTTCGCTACCAACTGAAATGTTTTTGCAAAAGATGCGCAAAACAACAAGATATCTTATCCGCCAAGCAATGAAAAGTCCGGAAATTGAAATTATTAAAAGCAATAACGCACAAGATGTGAAACTTTATGATAAGCTTAATCAGGAAGTTGTTAAACTGCACCAATTTACTCCTTTTTCTTTTGAATTTGTCAAAAATGAATTTGAGGTTTTCGTAAAAGACAATCAAGGATTGCTGTTTTTTGGAAAATATCAAGACCAAATTATTGCCGCAGCTCTGATTATTTTTTGGTCTGATATTGGCTTTTATCATCATGCGGCTTTATTGCCTACGCATCGCAAAATCCCAATTGCTTATCTTTTACAATGGGAAGCAATCAAGGAGGCAAAAAAGCGAGGATGTCTTTTTTATGATTTTTGGGGATATGTTGACCCTAAAAAACATTCAAGGCATCCCTGGGCAGGCCCAACTTTGTTTAAGCTTGGTTTTGGCGGCAAGCCATATGAATACATTGAAACCCTTGATTTGCCCCTTTCAAGGAAATATTGGCTTACCTATATTTTTGAGAAATTGAGAAGAATAAAAAGAGGAGTTTAATAACTAATGAGAAAATTTATAAGCAGAAAACCACATAGATACAGAAGAAAAAAAACAGCGTTCAGCAATCAATTTTTTAGAATAGGAATAGCGCTCGCTGTTTTTGCTCCCCTTGCGTTTTATTCTCTATTTTTTTCAGAATTTTTTCAAATTGAACAAATTATTATTACAGAGGCTATTTTTACCGAGCCAGGACATGAGTTTATTGAGCCAAAATATACCAAAGCTTTGAAAGCAGATATTAAATCAACAATAGATGAGCAATTAGATAATAAAATAATTTTTTGGGAAACAAGAAGTATTTTTTTGAGTAACTTAAAAAAAATAGAGGAAAATATTTTAAATGAATTTCTTTTAATAGCCAATATTGAAATTAGTCGGAAATTTCCGAGAACAATTTATGTTGTCATAGAAAAAAGAAAACCTATTGCTGTTTGGTGTCAGGTTCTTTCAGAAGAAACCAAACTTTTAGGAGAAGAAAAGCCATGTTTTTTACTTGATAAACAAGGAGTAATTTTTGAAAAACATATTCAAGTTTTACCCCGTATAACCACTATGGGCGCCATACAGGGTAAACCTAAAATTATAGACAGAGAAAATAGACCTATTTTTGGTTTAGGGGATAAAGTAATCAGAGAAACCAAATTATTTCAAATTTTAGACACGCTTTCTGTTTTAGAATTAGAAATAAAAATTCCAATCAAAAAAGTTGAAATAATTTCTGCTCATAAATTAACATTTAAGACATTAGAAACCTGGGATATTTATTTCAACTTTCAAGCTGATATTGAATGGCAGCTTACTAAGTTGGTCGCGGTTTTACAAGAAAAGATTCCCCTTGAAAAAAGACAAGATTTAATGTATATTGAATTAAGATTTGAGGATTTTGCTTCTTTCAAGTTTAAGTGATTGGGGTCAGGCTTGGGGTCATGCCCCGCTACTTGACAAGGTTTTTATAAATGTTTACAATTACAATGACTGGGGTATGACCCCAAGCGGTTGACATTTTTTTTTGCGTTGTTATTATACAATTAATAGCCGCAGATAATAGGCGTTTAAGACCTATTGAGGCAAGTGTAAGATTAAGTTTTTATATTGTCTGCGGAAGCAGGCATTTTGCGTTTAATTATTAGAATAGATGTGCCTAGGAATCTTATGGCTTTAACTAAAGAGCAAAAACAGAAAATACTTGAAGATTTAAGGGAAATGTTTTCACGGCAGAAAGCAATTATTTTGGTTGGCATCACTGGCTTAAAAGTTAAAGATATTTCTAAATTAAGAAAAAAAGTAAAAGGAATAGGAGCCAGCTTAAAAGTGGTAAAAAAGACTTTAGCTGAAATAGTTTTCAAGGAAAACAAAATGGATTTTGAAAAAGATAAACTTAAACAAGAAATTGCTTTAGTTTTTAGCTTTGAAAACGAATTCTTGTTGCCTAAAATAGTTTACGAACAACGAAATCAAAATTTAGAAATTCTAGGCGGTTATTTTGAGAACAGTTTTAAGGAAGCAGAAGAAATAATCACATTGGCTCAATTGCCTTCCAAAGATGAGCTAATGGCAAGGTTGGTTAGGGGGTTAAAAACGCCAATTTCCAATTTTGTTAATGTTTTAGGAGGCAACATTAAAGGTCTGATCTATGTTTTGAAGAATATCAAAACATAAATAAATTTTCCAAATCTTGTCAGATTTGGAACAATAATAAATTCATCCACCCCTCTTTTTTTAGAAAAGAGGAGGATACATAAATATGACTGAAGAGAAAAAAGAAAAAGAAAGTCCTGAAGGGATTTTGAAGGCAGAGAAGGATGTTGAAATTCCGACCAAATTTAAAAAATTAGTTGAGGAAATTGAAAAGATGTCTGTTTTGGATTTAAGTGAATTGGTAAAGATTTTAGAAGAAAGGTTTGGTGTTTCAGCTGTTGCTCCAATGGCGGTTTCTTCAGCCGTTCCAAATTCTGCCTCTGTTGAGACGGACAAGGAAGAGAAGAGCGTTTTCAATGTTGAGCTTGCCAGCGTAGGCGATAAGAAAATTGAAGTAATTAAATTAGTCCGAGATATTACTACCAAAGGATTGAAAGAAGCAAAAGATATAGTTGACGCTGCCGCTGAAAAACCTCAAATGATTAAAGAGAATGTAAAGAAAGAAGAAGCTGAAGAAATGAAAAAGAAGTTTGAAGCGGTTGGGGCAAAAGTAGTTTTGAAATAGCTCAAAAGATAAAAAATCCTAAAACAAGAAACCAAATTAAAGCAAAGATTAGGATTATTTTTTGCTTGGTACTTTCGGAGATTTTAATTGCTCGGAGGTTGATGATTTTAGTCTTCCAAACCACGAAGGGGTTTGGAAACGAAGTCTTCCAAATTCGTTTCCAAATCCGTTTCCCAAACGGATTTGGAACACCCATGAAGGGGTTTGGAAACCTATGTCTTTGTTGAAAAGAATGCCAGATATTCTTTGAATAGCGGCGAAGCAAATTTAACAGAGTAAAAGAAAATTCCCTGGAATTGGGCTTAATGCTTATCTTTTTTCCCGGCAGAGCTTGTTGGCTTAAAGCAATTAAAAGACAAACTCCAGAGATTTTTGTTGGAAAATTTATTTTCAGAATTTTCAATAATTTATCTTCTTCAAATATGGTTATGTCCGCGATTTTGTCTAACAAGCTTTGGTCCGTATCATTTGGAAACGAAGTAGAAAATTCTTCAAAAATCCCTTTAGTTAAAATTAAAAGCAGATCATTTTCAATTAGTTCTCCGGAGACGATATTATTAAATATTTTTAAGGGATAGGGTTCAATATCTTCAAGTATTAATTTTTGTTCAATATCTATTATCTGTTTGTCTCTTAAAACAAGAATTTTTAAATCGCCGACTTTAGCAAGGTTAAATATATATTTTCCCTGAAATGGAACTACGGAAAGAACAGCAAAGCTTAAATTGCCTAACCAGCTTACATCTCCGCTTTTGCCAATTTTTCCCAGATATTCGTTCGTTTTTTCCATGCTCTGTTTAAGGGCTTTTTCCGGAACCATTAGTTCTATTGATTTAGGCCGATAATAGCTTTCTTTTACAAAAGTAGCTAAATTATCCAGCAACCGGATATTTCTAGGCAGGACATTTAGTAAAGCGCCCACCAGATACAAGGCGCCTATTTTTTTCTCATAGATATTTTCTGGCTCATAACAAAAACTGTCAAAAACAGCATCTTGTTTTTTAGCAGAAGCGTTGAAATGAAGTTCAAAAACTTGCATTGTTCCATTTTAACGAATTTTTGATAAAATACAAATAAATTTCCCAATTATTAAATTCATCGGGTCTACTCGTTAGATTTAGGAGTGTGGGATTAGGGGCAGTTAGTTTAGTGGTAAAATGCTGCATTCACATTGCAGAGAGCGTAGGTCCGATCCCTACACTGCCCACTATTTTATTGTTCCAAATCTGACAAGATTTGGAAAATTTATGATAGAAACACAAGAACTTAAAAGGGCTCATATTTTTGTTTCTGGAAAAGTTCAAGGCGTTTTTTTTCGAAGAAATATGCGCAAAAAAGCAAAACATTTTGCTATTTTTGGCTGGGTTAAAAACCTTTCTGATGGTAGAGTGGAAGCTGTTTTTGAGGGAAAGAAACAAGAAGTTGAGCAAATGATTATTTGGGCGAGAAGGGGCCCTTTCTGGGCCAAAGTTAATGATATAGATATTTCTTGGGAAAAATATAAAGGTGAATTTACTTGTTTTGAAGTCCGATAAATTTTCCAAATCCAGTAGGATTTGGAACAATAAAAAATACTTTTGTCTATGTCTTCCAAATCCGTTTGGAAGTCTTCCAAATCCGTTTGGGAGTGTTCCAAATTCGTTTCCAAAGGGATTTGGAAACGGAAACGGATTTGGAAACGAAAACGAATTTGGAAACGAATATGTTTTTGAAGCTGCGGCAAAATACTGAAAAGATTTTTTGGACAAAGCACTCAAAGAGAAAAATGCAATATTATAACCTTTCAGAAAAACGGGTTTTGCGGATTTTACGAAAACCAGACAGAATAGAAGAGGGGATAGCGCCCCAAACAATTGCCAAGATGCAAATTACCGGAACACTAAAACATCAGACTGAAATTTGGATGATGTACCAGACACTAAAAATGAGAAACAGCGGCCAAGAATTGAAAATTAAAATTATTAGCGCCTGGCGATATCCGGGCAGGACATTGATTGGCGAGAGACCAATTATACCGGAAGATACTCTTAAGGAGTTTATCTGTCCTGAACAAAATCCGAACTTTTTTCCGCGAAAATCCCGACACTGAATTTTGATAATTTCCGCTCGGGCGGGCCCCATAGCAAAGCCTTCGGCTTGCTACGGGGCAAGCAAAAAGCAAGAATTTTTGTTTACCCCGTAGGGAAACCAAGTTTCTCCTTCGGGGCCCGCCCTCGCTTCTTGCCCCGTAGCGAACGCAAAGCGTTCTACTACTGGGGTTCCGCCGCCGAATTTCGTTTTTTGCTTCGCAAAAAGCGCCGCAATAAAAGGTGTTGCCCTTGCCCCAGCCCTCCCGTGCGCGGGCAACAACAAGGAACTCCCTTTTTGGTTTACGCTTTTATTAAATTTTGATATAATATACATAGCGGTTGATAACTACTTACATTATACTATCTTAATAAATAATAGTAAATGATTACTACCTTATGACAAACAATAAAAGCGTTATAGCTAAAAACATAAAGAAATATCGCAAAAAGAAAGGTATTACACAGGACAAGCTTTCAAAATTGGCAGATATTACCTACAACACGATTATTAAAATTGAATCTGGGGTGACATATAATCCGAGAGTGGAAACATTAAAACAAATCGCCGATGCTTTGGGTGTTAGCATTGATGATTTAATGAAATAAGAAATTATGAAAACCAACCATAAAATCATAATCGGTGATTCTAGGAATATGGCGGAACTACAAAACAAGTCCGTTCATCTTGTTATTACTTCACCGCCATATTGGCAGTTAAAAGATTATGGAACTTCTAATCAAATTGGTTTTGATGATAGTTATGAAGATTATATCAATAACCTTAATTTAGTTTGGAAAGAATGTCTTAGAGTTTTAAATGATGGTTGCCGTCTTTGTATAAACATCGGCGACCAATTTGCCCGCTCTGTATATTATGGGCGATATAAAATTATTCCTATCCGCACGGAAATAATAAAATTTTGCGAAACGGTAGGATTTGATTATATGGGCGCAATTATTTGGCAAAAGGCGACAACAATGAATACCACCGGCGGAGCAACCATAATGGGCAGTTTTCCTTATCCGAGAAACGGAATAATTAAATTGGATTATGAATTCATTTTGATTTTTAAAAAGTCAGGAGAAGCACCATTTGTATCAAGGGAAATAAAAGAAAAATCTAAAATGTCCAAGGAGGAATGGAATCAGTATTTTATCGGACATTGGAATTTTAATGGTGCAAAACAAGACAAACATTTGGCAATGTTCCCAGAAGAATTGCCAAAACGACTTATAAAAATGTTTAGTTTTGTGGGCGACACGATTTTAGATCCATTTTTGGGAAGCGGCACAACTACTCTTGCGGCGAAAAATTTAGACCGCAATTCTGTTGGTTATGAAATAAATAAAAAATTCTTACCGATAATAAAAGAAAAAGTCGGGGCTAACAAAGACGACTTATTCAAGGGTGCGACATTTGAAACTATAGAGCAAAAAAATAAATCAGTAGATTTTAAAGACGAAATTTCTAAATTACCCTATATTTTTAAGGACTCAATAAGATTTAGCAGAAAGATCGACCCCAAAAAATTAAAATTTGGTTCAAAAATTGATTCCACGAACAGCGAAAGAGTAGATTTATATTCCGTAAAACAGGTTATAAACCCGGAAAAAATTTTACTAAATAATGATTTAATGGTTAAACTAATTGGTATCAGAACTAAGAAAGAAATGTTTGACAAAGCAATGGAGTTTTTACAATCAAAATTGAAAAATCAAAGAGTTTTTATTAAATTTGATAATTCAAAATACGATAGCGAAAATAATCTGCTTTGTTATTTATATTTACAAAATAAAACTTTTATTAATGCCCATTTGATAAAAGCTGGCCTTGTAGATGTTGATGATAAATTTGATTATAAATACAAATTAAAATTTTTAAATTTAACACAATAAAAATATGGCAAAAGAATGGATTTTAAACCAAGCGAATATGAGATGGGGACTAACTAAGAAAAGTAAAGTTGGCCCAGTCGCGGAGTTGATAAGGAAATATGCCCCCAAAACCTTGAAGGAATGGGAGAAGTTTTATTTGGATAAAGCTTATTCAAAAGAACACCTTGAACAACTTGGGAAGACCTTATTTATTAAGGTTACTGATGTTTGTAAAGCCGAAATAGAAGATGTCACCGAAGAAGATTGTATAAATTTTATTTACAATTTAGTGATCAATAGAACCTTTGACGGCTACCAATCAGAAATTCAAACAATTTACGGCCAGCTTGAAAAAATTCTTGGAATAAAAATAGAACCCGCTCCCGACGAATGGGATAGAGGTTATAATGTTGATTATTTTATTAAGATCAACGAAAAATACATCGGGCTTCAAATTAAACCTGCTGGATACGAATATATCACTCAAATAATCAACGAGAGAGAACAACAGAAAAAGACGCACGAAAAATTTACCGCAAAATACGGCGGAAAAGTATTTTATATTATTTCAATAACCGAAGGCAAAAATAAAATAATCCATAATCCTGAAGTAATTGAGGAAATAAAAAAAGAGATTGAGAGATTAAAATAAGCGGCGCGCCCCGCTTTGCGGGGTACGCCCCAGTAGCAGAACTTTCGTTCACTACGGGGTAAAGATTTTGTTCAAGACAGACAAGGAGCTCGCAGTATTCAATCCCTCCTCTGGGGGAAAGGATTGAAACGAAAAGGACAATAAAATTTGACAAACATGCTTTGTTTATGGTAGTATAGAAAAGTAAAGCTGTAGTCTTCAACCCCCTCCACTAGGAGAAAGGATTGAAACTTTCAAAATTCTTCGTTTCCAAATCCATTCGGATTTGGAAGACTTCGAATTTTGAAGAAAAGAGAATTAGTCGAGTCTTATTTTTCAGCCTAATTATTAAATTATTTTTTAAAAAACAATGGAAAAAGGAACAATCGCAAGATTAACTGACAGAGGTTTTGGATTCATCTCCCGAGAGGGAGAAGAAAAAGATGTTTTTTTTCACTCAAATGAGTTAAAAAATGTCCAGTTTAACGAACTTCGAGAGGGCGATAAAGTCACTTTTGAAATAGAACAAGGACAAAAAGGACTTAGCGCTGTGAATGTTAATCGAGTTGAATAAAATATATTCAAAAGTATAAACGTTTCGCATTATGAAAATTGCTGAGAAACAAAATATAATTTTTCAATGGTTTTTCTGGCAGTTTTTTGAAATGCCAAAAAATATTTTGAAAGCCTGGAGAAACTTTCTTTTGTTTAACTTGAATTACTTTTCTATTGCGTTGCTCTTAAAAACCTTTTTTTCTCCTTGGCGCAAGTATAAATTGGGATATCCAAGAGGGTTTCGGTTTAGTAAATATTTAGAGGTTTTTTTTTCTAATTTAATTTCTCGCGTTTTGGGAGCGCTTGTTAGGATTGTTTTAATAATAGCTGGTCTTTTAGCGCAGGTTTTCATAATTTTTGCCGGTGCAATCATTTTTTTTGGCTGGATTGTCCTGCCATTTTTGTTGGTGGCAGGATTTTTATTTGGCATCAGACTTATAGCTTAGCGCCTCATTGCGGGGTATGACCCCAAGATATTACAATTGTGTTTAATTTTGACTTAAAAAAAACAGCCATTTTTCAAGCAATAGAAATGGAGCCGGTTTTCAAGTTTATTGGATTCCTACTAAAAGCGAGTTTGCTTTTTTTTGCGTTTGCTTTTTCTCTGTTCTTGTTTGGGTTTTTATTTCAGTTTTTTACTGAAAGAGTAAATCAGACATTATTGGGATTGTCCTGTATTTTTTTAACTATAAGCATTAGCAGTTGGTTGAAGCAAAAATTTTTCTACTTAAAATTACAAAAGCCGCAATTAAAAATAAGCCTTGAGCAAGCATTTGAGAAAAGTAATAAATCAAAGTATGCGCAGGAAATTAATTTAGCGGAATTTTTAAGCTTTGAATCAGCCAAAGCAATCGCAAAATCAATTAAGATTAGCGAAAGAAGAAAAATCCCGGAATATAATTCTACGGTTCTTTTTTATTGTCTTATTTCTGATAATCCGAAATTAAACTTTGTTTTTCAGAGAGCGCTTTTGAATATAACTGAAATTAAAAAAGCGCTCAAAAACTATTTTGAAATTTTGTCTTCTCAACCAAAGTCTTCTCGGACCAAAAGCCTTGGCAGGACTTTAATATATTCAAAAGATTTTCAGAACTCTTTTTTGAAATCGTTTGAAATAGCCCGTAAAAAAGGACATCAAAGAATTCAAATAGGAGATATTTTAACCGGTCTCGCTCAATATGATTTGGTTTTCAAAAAAATCCTTATTGATTTTAACTTAAAAGTTAAAGATATTGAAAACCTTAGTTGTTGGTTGGAATCTTTGGAACAAAGAATTGAACAAAGAAAAAAATTCTGGGAATGGAAGAATTTAATAAAAAAAGGATTTTTGGCTAAAGAGTGGGCGTTTGGATATACTGTTACCCTGGATAAATTTTCAATAGATTTGTCAGAAACAATAAAAAGGCGGGGTTTTCCAGAAATAATCGGTCATCAAAAAGAAACAGAAATAATAGAAAGAATTTTAGCTCGTCGAGAAATTAACAATGTTTTATTGATTGGCGAGCCGGGATTGGGCAAAAAAAGTATTATTCAGAGATTGGCAAAAAAATCCTTTTTAGGCGACAGCTTGCCTGAAACAAACTATAAAAGGGTTATTGCTTTGAATATCCCGTCTATTTTAGCTCGATCCAAAAACCAAAGAGAAGCTGAAGCTATTTTAGACGAGATCTTTCAAGAAGTTGTCTTTTCCGGCAATGTTATTCTAGTTATTAATGATTTTCACAATTTTGTAAGGACAGAAATTCAACCGGGGATAATTGATATTTTTGGCATACTTTCTCATTATTTGTCTTTATCCCAGTTCCAATTTGTGGCTATTACCACTTATTCCGGTTTTTATAAATATCTTGAACAAAAACCAGGGCTTTTAAGTCTTTTTGAAAAAGTAGAAGTTTCCGAACTTTCGGAAACAGAAACCCTGGCGCTTTTAGAAGAATTCAGTTTAATTCATGAGCAAAAATACAAAATATTTATTAGCTTCCCGGCTCTGAAAGAAATAATTTCTTTAGCTGACCGCTTTTTACCAGATACGCCATTTCCTAAAAAAGCGATTAATGTTTTAAATGAAGCAGTGATTTATGTAAGTTCAACTAAGGATAAATTACTTTTACCAAAACATATCGCAAAAATTATTGCTGAAAAGACCCAGATTCCAGTTGGCGAAATAGAAAAGAAAGAAAAAGAAATTTTATTAAATCTGGAAAAATTAATGCATCAAAGAATCATTAATCAAGAGCAAGCAGTCAAAGAAGTTTCAACTGCTTTAAGGCGCGCCAGAGCAGAGGTAACAGCCCAAAAAGGGCCAATGGGCTGCTTTTTATTTTTAGGGCCGACCGGTGTTGGTAAAACTGAATTGGCAAAAGCTTTAGCTGATATTTATTTTGGTTCTGAAGATAGAATGATTAGACTTGATATGTCTGAATTCCAAATGGTTAAAGATATTTCCAGGATGATTGGTTCTCCTACTGAAAAAGGATTGCTTACAAGTCAAATCAGAGAAAGCCCTTTTTCTTTAATTCTTTTAGACGAAATTGAGAAAGCTCATCCCAATATCTTGAATTTATTTTTACAGGTTTTAGATGAAGGCCATTTGACAGACGGATTAGGAAGAAAAACTGATTTTAAGAACGCGATAATTATTGCTACCTCCAATGCCGGCTATCAAGTAATTTTAGAGGCGTTAAAACAGAAAACAGAATGGTTGTCAGTGAAACAAAAACTTTTAGATTATCTTTTTACCAAAGCTATTTTCCGGCCAGAGTTTATTAACCGATTTGACGCTATGGTCGTTTTTAGTTCTTTGAATAAAGAAAATCTTTTAGATGTTGCCGAATTAATGTTTCAGAAATTAAAGAAAAATCTTAAAGAAAAAGATATTGAATTTATTATTACTTTGGAGCTGAAACAAAAAATTGTTGATTTGGGTTATAATCCTTTTTTTGGAGCCAGGGAAATGAAAAGAGTTATTCAGGACAAAGTGGAAAATGCTTTGGCCCCAGCTCTTTTATCAGGCGAATTAAAAAGGGGCGATAAAGTAGAAATAGATCCTGAAAATTTTAATTTAAAAATTACATCCTTGCAAACTTGAGCAATGCCTAAGGGATATGATCCAAGGGCACATACCCAGCTAAATCATTGCGGGACCCGACCCCTTTAAGCATTGTTTAAGATTGCAAGGTCTGTTTCCTTAAAAAAACAAGGTCCTTTCCTTGTTTTTTTTATTCAGTTTGCTTTAAGTTGTGGATTATTTGTGGAAAACTAATTTTTGCTTTTTAATCTTGTTCAATAAATCTGAACAAAACAAAGGTTTTTTCCCTTTATTTTGGCTTGTTTGAATGTTTTTTTGAAAATTTTGAACAACAAAGCAAAACTGTTTAATAAACTTGACTTGAATTCTAAAGTGGGGTATAGTAATGCTGTAGTGGGGAACTGTGGAAAACTATGGGGAAAACTCAAGGTTTCTGTGGAAAAGACCCTTGCAAATATATGTTCATTGGAGAATATCTTTATATTATTGACAACAAAAAAAGAATAGCTATTCCCTCAAAGTTTCGAAAAGACCTTGGTAAGAAAGCAGTTGTTACCCGGGGCGTGGATAAATGTTTGGTGGTTTACTCAAACGAAGAGTGGAGCAAAATGGCACTAAAATTATCAAGCTTGCCTACCGGACAAATAGATGCCAGGAACTTTGCCCGAATTATGCTTTCCGGGGCAAGCGAAGTCGGGCTTGATAAATTGGGCCGGATATTAATTCCTGATTTTTTAAAAAATTACGCTTTCTTAAAAAAGAATGTTGCGGTTCTTGGCCTTTCCAATCGCATAGAAATTTGGGACCAAACCAAATGGCAAGAATATAAGAAAAAGACTGAAATGGCAGTCGGGGATATAGCGGAAAAGTTAAAAGAATTAGGGGTTTAATAAATTCGTTTCCAAATTTATTTGGACGCGAACTTGGAAACAAACTTTGAAGGCAATGCCAATAAGACGCAAATACCAAATTCAAGTTTTATTTTTTACTTTCTCTGTTGGACTTTTGGTTTTTTGTGTTTTTCAACTAAATGCTTTAACGCGAGACATCTATTTTATTCAAAATTATACCAAAAAAATAGACCAACTTTCTGAAGAACGCAAAAATCTAAACGCAAAGCTCTTAAACGCCAAATCAATGGAACGCATTAAAATTTTGATTGAAGAATTAAACTTTACTAAAGCTGGTAAAATTCTTCATATTAAAATTTCAGAAGACAAAATTGTCGCAAAATGAAAAATTGGCGAATAAATCTAATCTTTTTTTTTGTATTTCTTTTTGCCTTTGCAATTATTGGGCGCTTGGCTTATGTTCAAATTTTACAAGGTGATTTTTATCGCGCTTTAGCCCGGAGCCAACAAAAATTTTTTAAGGAAATTAAAGAAGAAAGAGGAGAAATTTTTTTAGTAGACAAAAATCAAAATCTGCGTCCTTTAGCCATTAATAGAGATTGGTATTTCGTTTTTATTTCACCGGCAACAATTAGAGAAGAAGAAAGACGCAAAATTAGCGAGAATTTGTCTCAAATTTTAAATTTGGAAAAAGAAGCGATTTTAGAAAAAACCAAGAATGAGAATAGTTTTTTCCGGATAATAAAAAACAGGTTAAGTCAAGAAGAGGTAACCAAATTAAAAGACGCAAATTTGACCGGGGTTTATCTTAGACGAGAAACTTTAAGATATTACCCCAATGACTTTTTGGCTTCTCAAGTGATTGGATTTGTTAATAACTCTGGAGATGGCCAGTACGGGCTTGAAGGTTATTATAATGAGATTTTACGCGGAAGATCAGGAAAGAAAACAGGAATAAGAGATGTTTGGGGAAGAGTAATTAGATTAATAAGTAAAACAGATAATCGCAAGGGCCCTTCCCTTGTCCTGACCATTGATTACAATATCCAGTGGACGGCTGAAAGATTGCTAAATGAGAGCCACAAGAAATGGGATATTGAACAAGGAACAATTATTGTTATGGAGCCGCATTCAGGAGCTATTTTAGCTTTAGCGAATTTTCCTAATTTTAATCCTAATTACTTTTTTAGGTATAATGATTTGAAAATTTTCAAAAATCCTTCAACGCAAAAAGTATTTGAACCCGGTTCGGTTTTTAAGCCAATTGTTATTGCCGCCGGTTTAAACCAACGCAAAATAACCCCTCAGACCGTTTATAAAGATGAAGGGTTTATAAGAATAGGAAACCGCTTTATCCGTAATTTTGCCAGAAGAATCTGGGGAGAACAAACAATAACTCAAATTTTGGCAAAATCAATTAATACCGGTACGGTTTTTCTTCAAAATAAAATAGGCCAGGAACTTTTTTATAAATATATCAGAAAGTTTGGTTTTTTAGAGCCGACTAAAATTGACCTTCAAGGAGAAGTTTATCTAAGGAATAGGCATTTAAGACCTGGTTCACGAGAAATAAATTTTGCCACTGCCAGCTTTGGACAGGGAATTGCCATTACGCCAATTCAACTAATCAGATCTTTTGCCATAATTGCCAATGGCGGAAGAGCGATTAGGCCGCATCTTGTTCAAAGAATTATTGATCAAAAAGACAAGGATCTTAAAATCCAGCCACTCAAGCCGGACAAGCAAATAATTTCTCCAAAAACCGCTTCCCAATTAACTTCAATGTTAGTAAGTGCGGTTGACCATAAGTTTCTCAGACGGGCTCAAATTTCCGGATATTATGTGGCTGGGAAAACAGGCACAGCTAATATTCCCTGGAGCGCTCTTGGGCAGAACAGGCCTGGTTACTCTGACAAAACTATTCATACTATTGTTGGTTTCGCGCCAGCTCTTGATCCTCAATTTGTAATTTTAGTGAAGCTTAATCAACCCCTTGGAGCGCGAACCGCTTCTGTTTCCACAGCTCCAATTTTCCGCGAATTAGCAAAATTTATTATCAACTATTGGAAACTGCCGCCAGGGAGATAGGAGCGTGGGGTTTGCGCTCATCTGTTTTTTACTTTGTAAAATTTAAATTTTGTGGTAAATTAAAAACAAATTTGGCCCTATCGTCTAGTGGTCAGGACATCAGTTTCTCAAGCTGGGAACTCGGGTTCAAATCCCGATGGGGCCGTATTTTTTGTCGGGGTCAAACCCCGACAACCTTATATTGAATTTTGAAGAATTATGACTAAATACTTTACCTCTGAAGGGTTGGCAAAATTGAAAAAGGAATTAAATTATTTAAAGGATGTTAAGAGAAAAGAAGTGGCTACCAAAATAAGATATGCCGCTTCTTTTGGCGACCTGAAAGAAAACGCTTCTTATCATCAGGCAAAAGAAGATCAGGCTTTTTTAGAGGGTAGAATTTTACATTTAGAAAAATCTCTTAAACAAGCTCAAGAACTTACCAAGCCAAAACAGTCGACTAAAATTCAGCTTGGCTCAAAAGTTTTACTTGCATTTGAAGGTAAAGATATAAAATTTCAGATTGTTGAACAGGAGGAAGCTGATCTTCAACAAGGGAAAATTTCTCTTCAGTCTCCCCTTGGCAGGGCGCTTTTGAATAAATCAGCCGGAGAGAGCGTAAAAATTAAAATCTCGGAAAATGAAGAAAATGAAATTGAATACAAAATTCTTAAAATAGATTAATGAGCAAAGAAACTCCCTGGCAAAATCTTGACTCAAAAGAAGTTTTGCAAAAATTAAAAACTTCTCATAATGGTTTGAGTCAAGCAGAAGCCCAAAAACGACTTAGAATCTACGGCCCTAATATAATTATTAAACAAAGAAATTTGGTGGAATGGAAAATTTTGTTCTCCCAATTTACTAATTTTCTGATTATTATTTTAATTCTGGCAACTGTAATCGCTTTTTTAGCCGGAAAAATAACCACTGGAGTGGTTATTTTTTTTACAATTGTTCTTAATGTTATTTTGGGTTTTGCGATGGAACATCGGGCGGAAAAAAGCGTCTTAGCATTGAAAAAAATGCTTGTCCTTTTTGTTCGGGTGATTCGCGACAACAAAGAACAAAAAATAGAGACCTCTTCTCTGGTGCCGGGCGACATTATTATTTTAGAAGAGGGAATGAAAATTCCGGCTGACAGCCGCATCTTAAAAGCAGTTAATTTAGAAGTTAATGAGGCCTCTCTGACCGGTGAGTCAATGCCTGTACGCAAAAAAGCCGAGCTTGATCACGGAGAATTGGAAACGGATTTGGAACACCAAGATATGGTTTTTATGGGAACTATTATTACCAAGGGTTACGGCAAAGCAGTGGTTGTTGAAACCGGAATGCGAACCGCTTTTGGCAGAATTGCCGAAATGTTAGGAGAAATCAAAGAACCAGCCAGTCCGCTTCAAAGGCAAATAACCGTTTTAGGCAAGCGAATAGCAATCATTGGTTTTTCTGTCGCCGCTTTTATTTTAATTTTTGGAACGTTCAATGAAATCTTTGCTTTTATTTCAGCTCTTTACTTTGTCCGAGTAATTGATCTTAAAAATGTCTGGTCAGCTCTTTATGAACAAACATCAATAGCTTTAAGTTTGTTTGTGTCAATTGTTCCCCAAGGTCTGTTATTGGTTTTAACTCTTGCTCTTGCTTTAGGCGCTCATCGAATGGCGCGCAGAAAAGCGGTTATTAAACGACTAAACACAGTAGAGACCCTGGGTTGCGCTCAAGTTATTTGCACTGACAAAACAGGCACTTTAACTAAAAATGAAATGAAAGTCCAAAAAATTTGGATTGGGGGCAAGGAGCTTGAAATAGGGGAAAAAGAATTTTCTTTATCTCCTTTGGCAAAAGAAATAAAAGAAGACATAGCCCTTTTTTTGAAAATTGGCGTTATCTCTAATACAGCTAAAGTCTATCCACTAAAACAAGGCAGGGGTTTTGAAATTTTAGGCGATCCAACAGAGGCCTCTCTTTTAGTTTTAGCTACCAAAGCCGGCATAAAAGAAAGAGAACTAAAAAGTAAAGGAAAAATGCTTGCTGAATTTTCATTTGACCAAACATTAAAAAGAAGAACCGTTGTTTGGTTTACCCCGTATAATCACGAAAGTGGCAATACAGGGCAAGAACAAGAATATGGCAGAGATTCGTGCGTAGTTTTTTCAGTTGGCGCTCCGGAAACAATTTTAGAAATTTCCAATAAAATTTTAAAGCAAGGCAGGGAAATTCATCTTTGTTTAGAACAACAGCAAGAAATAATTCAGACCTTTGAATCCTTGGCAAGCAGGGGTTATAGAATGATTGCTTTGGCTTATAAAAAAATAAGACCGAAAGAATTTTCATTAGAGCGAAAGAACGCTGAAAAAGATTTAGTTTTTGTCGGTTTGGCCGCTATCTATGACCCTCCAAGGCCAGAAGCAAGACAAGCAATCAAGATGTGCCGGGAAGCGGGAATTAGAGTTATTATGATTACCGGTGATAATAAACTTACTGCTTTAGCGATTGCTGAAGAAGTTGGCTTGAGCAGGGAATATAATAAAAAAGTAATTACTGGGAAAGAGCTTGACCAAATGAGCGAAGCAGAATTTTCTAGAGCAGTTGATAAAATTAATGTCTTTGCCCGAACCACGCCGGCTCATAAATTAAAAATTGTGAAAGTTCTTCAAGAACAGAATAAAGTGGTCGCGGTAACCGGTGACGGTGTTAACGACGCGCCAGCCCTGAAAGAGGCTGATATTGGCATCGCAATGGGTATTACCGGCACTGATGTTGCCAAAGAAGCTTCTAAAATGATTATCATTGATGATAATTTTGCCACAATTGTTAAAGCGACAAAAGAAGGACGAACAATTTTTGACAATATCAAAAAATTTACTCAGTTTTTATTGTCTGCCAATGCTATTGAAGCTCCCTTGATTATTGTCGCAATGCTTTTGGGATTGCCCTTGCCATTGCACCCGCTTCATATTTTATGGATTAATTTGGTGACTGATAGTATCCCGGCAGTAACCCTAAGCATTGAGCCGGCCTGCAAAGGGATTATGAAAAGAAAACCAAGGCCGTTCAAAGAAACTATTTTTAAGGGAATTGTTTCTCCTATATTGATAATCGGCGGTTTAGGATTTTTAATGGCTTTGGCTATCTTTGCCTACATCTATTTTATTGAAGATGGGGGAGTAGACAGGGCGAGAACAATGGCTTTTACTTTTATTGTTTTGTTCAAATTGTTTTTTGTTTTTTCCTGCCGTTCGTTCACGACTAACATTCTAAAATTAGGATTTTTGACTAATAAAAAAATGATTTTAGCTGTTCTTTTTTCTTGTGTTTTACAGCTAATAGTTGTTCACACTCCTTTAATGCAGGTCTTTTTCAAAACAGTTTCATTGACTTACATTGATTGGTTGATTCTTTTGCCTTTGTCTGTTTCCGGGCTTGCGTTTATGGAAATCAGAAAAATATGGATGGGGTCTGACCCCGCTGTTGCTGTCGGGGTCTGACCCCGACAGCAAAAAAGGCGCAAGGGCATTGACAAAACTTTTCAGTTTATCTATTGTATAATAATGAATAAAAACATGAAAAATAAAGGGTTTACCCCGTTAGAAATAGAACGCAAACGTAAGCGTTCGCGATTTCTAACGGGGTTTACATTGATTGAACTTTTAGTTGTGGTTGTTGTCATAGGTGTTTTGGCGGGAATGTCATTTGTAATGATTCATGGAGTTATTGATGCGGCAAGAATGGCTCGGAGCAAAAGCTTTAGCAAAAGCATTCAACTTCAATTAGCATTAAATGAAGTTGGTGTTTGGCGGTTTGACGATGATCCAGTAATCCCTGCTGTTAGGGGAGTTCATGACGCTTCTGGATGGGGAAATCACGGAACATTGCATCTTGGACCT
>JAHXGL010000008.1 GCA_019923655.1 Candidatus Nealsoniibacteriota bacterium | reverse complement strand
GAATAACTTTTTAGTTTTGTAAAAAAATAAAAAAATGCTATGATAGAAATATGAAAAAACTATTTTTAATTATTTTTTTAGGGAGCTTGCTTTTTGTTCCTTTAATTTCTTTAGCCGGAACGTATACTGCTTGCACAGCAATAGACATGGGGATGTGCGTCGGTCAGATAGAAGTAACTTATTCTGGTTTGGTTCCTTGCGGGGGATATGTATTTGATGCTTACGGAAATATGACTGGGAGAGAACATAAATGTCAGCTCTGCCATTTATTTGTAATGCTTGACGCAATCATTGATTTTGCCCTGTTCCGAGTTCTTCCACCAATAGCTGCTTTAATGCTTGTTTTTGGCGGAGTAATTTTTTTCGCTACGGCTGAAAACCCTCAAACAGTAGAAAAAGCTAAAAAGCTTTTAATTTCAGTTGGACTGGGATTAGTAGTAATTTATGGCGCCTGGGTAATTATCACTCTATTTTTTACTTCTATTGGCGTAATGGGACTAAACATTGGAATTGAAAATCCATCTCACTGGGCAAATGTAAACTGCCTGATTATAAGAAAATAACCTGTCACCCTATTGCTAAGGAGTGTGGGCCTTTAATCCATATGGCTGCCGCGCCTTTTATGCCCTTACAGCTCAATTAGCAGAACAGCCCCCTTTTTTTATTTGCCCCTATAACTCAATTGGCAGAGTAGCGGACTCTTAATCCGTAAATCCAGGTTCAAGTCCTGGTGGGGGCACCAATAAAAGGGCGTTTGCCCTTTCTTTATTTCTAATGTAGAATAGAATAAAATGTTAACACTTGAAGAAAAAACAAAAATAATTGAAAAATACCGTTTGCATAATTCAGACACTGGTTCACCAGAAGTTCAAATTGCTTTGCTAAGCAAAGAAATAAAAGAAATGCTTTTACACCTGAAAGAACATCGTAAAGACTTTCATTCAAAAACAGGGCTCTTAAAAATGGTCTGCCAAAGAAGAAAACTATTGAAATACTTAAAAGAAGAAAGCGCGGAAAGGCATAATAATATTATTAAAAGCCTTGGTTTGAAAAAAGGATAATGGAGAGTAGAAAATTTAAATTACAATTAGGTAAACGAGATTTAATCGTTGAAACGCGAAACTTAGCTGAACAGGCAAACGGCAGTGTTTTGGTTCAATACGGCGATACCATGGTTTTAGCCACAGCTGTTATGACTGAACAGCAAAGACAAGGCATTGATTTTTTCCCTTTAACAGTAGAATACGAAGAAAGATTTTACGCGGCAGGTAAAATCCTGGGTTCCAGATTTATCAGAAGAGAAAGCCGTCCGCCAGATGAAGCGATTTTAACCGCCCGTTTTATTGACAGGGCAATCAGGCCTTTATTTCCAAAAAACCTAAAAAAAGAGGTTCAGGTAGTTATTACCTGCCTTTCCTGGGATAAAGAGAATGACCCGGATACTATCAGTTTAGTTGCCGCTTCTTTAGCGCTCGCTATTTCTGACATTCCCTGGTCCGGACCAATCGCTTGTTTGAGAGTCGGAAAAAAACAAGAGCTTATCTTAAATCCACTTTATAGCCAAAGAAAAGAAAGCAGTTTAGATTTAACTTTAGCTGCAACTTTAGTTGCTTCAACCAGAAAGGAGGCAATATTAATCAATATGATTGAAATGGAGGCCGAAGAAATTTCTGAAAATGAAATCCTAAAAGCGACCGAGTTCGCTGAACCAGAGCTAAAAAGATTGATTGATTTTCAAGAAGAAATCAGAAAAAAAATCGGCAAAGAAAAGATTAAAATTGAACAGCCGTCCCCTGATATGGAGTTGGAAAAAGAAATTAAGGAATTTCTCAAAGATAAATTAGAACAAGCCATTTATCAAACAGGCAAAATTGAAAGAAAACAAAGCATTCATGACCTTAAACAGGACTTGATTTATTTTATTGAAGGGAAATATCCAGACGCAAGCAAACAATCTTTTGTCAAAGATTTTTTTGAAAAGCAAATTGAAGAATTGATTCATAAAAATATAATTAATCCGTTGCCCGGCGAAGAAAAAAGACCTGATGCCAGAAAGCTTGACGAAATAAGAAATATCCAAACTGAGGTCGGGCTTTTGCCCAGAACCCATGGCTCCGGCTTTTTTAGCCGCGGACAAACTAAAGCTCTTTCTATTTTAACCCTGGGATCGCCCAATGATGTCCGTCTTTTAGAAGGAATGGAAATTGTCGGCAAGAAACGATTTATGCACCACTATAACTTTCCGCCTTATTCAACCGGAGAAATAAAACCAATGAGAGGTCCCGGCAGAAGAGAAATCGGACATGGAATGCTGGCGGAAAAAGCCTTACTCCCTTTAATTCCCGACTTTGAAGAATTTCCATACACTATCAGAATAGTAACGGAAATTCTTTCTTCCAACGGCTCCACTTCTATGGCCGCGATTTCCAGTTCCTGCTTAGCTTTAATGGACGCAGGCGTGCCAATAAAAGCCCCTGTAGCCGGCATTGCCCTGGGTTTAATGCAAGACAATAGCGGCAATTATAAAATTTTAACTGACATTCAGGGACCAGAAGACCATCACGGAGATATGGATTTTAAGATAGCCGGCACAGAAAAAGGAATAACCGCCGGACAAATGGATGTTAAAATTGAAGGAATCACTCAAGAGATTTTAAAAAAAGTTTTGGAACAGGGAAGAAAAGCCCGTCTTGAGATTTTAAGTAAAATGAAAAATACCCTGGAGAAACCAAGACCAGTCCTTTCTCCTTTCGCGCCAAGAATCTATTCTCTGCAAATCAATCCGACCAAAATCAGAGAAGTAATCGGCCCGGGAGGAAAAATTATCAATGGAATAATCAAAGAATGCGAGGTTTCAATTGACATTGAAGACACGGGCAAAGTTTTTGTAACTGCGGAGAAAGAAGAATCAGCTAAAAAAGCCATTGATTGGATAAAAAACATTGTAAGGGAGGTAATAGTTGGAGAGCTTTTCCAGGGAGAAGTAAAAAGAATTCTGGACTTTGGCGCTTTTGTTGAGATCTTGCCAGGACAGGAAGGATTAGTCCACATTTCCGAACTTGCTCCCTTTCGAGTCAATAAAGTTCAAGATATAGTTAAAATCGGCGACATTGTTTCCGTTAAAGTGATTTCTGTTGACGAACAGGGAAGAATAAACTTGTCAATAAAACAAACAAAAGAATAACATGTTTAAATCTTCCGAGGGAGAAAACAAAAAATTTAATATAGATGGTCTTGAAATTCGAACAATGGCAAAAGATATTGCCCGACTAAGAGAAATTGAAGCATTGGAAGAAAGGGAGAAAATTGCCGGAATTAAAACTAAAGAAGAAATCAAAAAACAAGAAGTTCCAATCCCTCCAGCCCCTTTGACAAAAGAAAAAGAGCCCCTAAAAAAGCAGGAAGTTTTAGATGTTTCAATGGTTCAAAAGGAGCCTCAAAGGGATTTTGAAGATAAAGAGCAAGAGATTAAAATTGCTGAACAAGAAACAACCAAAGAAATACCGGAAAAACAAACCAAAGAAACAGATAAAGAGAAAATCAATCAAGCCGAACAGGAAAGTAAAGAAGCAGGCAAAGAAAAAGTCAATGAAAATGAAGAGGAAATTGAAGAGAAAACTGAAAAAGGGGATAAAGAAGAAATCGCAGAAGAAATAGACAAGGCAGAAGAAGCAAAAAGAATAGCCGAAGAAATAGAAGCAAAGGAGATTGAAGAAGAGAGAATAAAAGCTGAAAAAGAAAAAAGGCAAGCGATAGAGGAGGAGCAAGAAAAAGAGAGAATAAAAGAGAAGCGAAGCCAGGTTAAAAAAAAGATTGAGGATTTACCCCTAAAAAAACAGCCCTTAGAAGAAAAAAGGGCGCAGCTATTAACCAAATTAGAAAAATTAGAAAATCAGCTAAAACCGATATTGATAAAAGAAAGGTTTATTGAAGAAAAAAAAGAACAAATTGAAGAAAAAGAAAAAAAGGCGACCCCCGAAGAAAAAGAGAGTGTTGAAAAAGAAAGATGGGAAATTGCCCAGCTTAGAAGAAACGCAGAAGCTGAAAAATGGAATATAGAAGACGAAATAGAAAAAACCAAAGAAGACGCAAAAGCAATTGAGGCAGAACTTCAGGCAGTTTTAAGAATAGAAGATGATTTAAAAAAAGAGATGGAAAAAACCTTTCAGCAAGAAGAAATAATCGCCCTAAAAAAAGAGAAAACAGAAATAGAAAAACAGCTCTCCGAAACAGAAGGAAGTAAAGAGCCTCTTGAGGCCGGAAAAGAAAGTCTCCAAACAAAGATAGAACAAATCACCAAAGAATTAACAGCGCTTTCAGTAGCTGAAATTGAAACCGAAGAAACTTTAGAAGCAATAGAAAAAAGAGAAAAAGCGGTTAAAACTCAAACCGAAAAAAGAAAAGCGGAAAAAGACCGATGGCAGGTAGAAAAAGACAGGGAAGCTGTTGAAAAAAAGAAATGGGCGCTAGAAAAAGAGAAAAAGGAATTAGCGCTCCGATTAGAAGAGATAGAAAAAGGTTATCAGAAAATATTAAGAAACGAACGCAAACTAATTGAAAGGCTAAAAACAATCAATTCCAAAATAGAATTAGATAAAGAATCTTTCTAATAAAGTATTCCAACCGAGCGCTCAATGCGTTGAGCGTTTGGTTGGAATACTAATAATATGCTTTCCAAAATTTTCTCGGCAGCGGTTATTGGTTTAGACGCTCAAATTATAGAAATAGAAACGGATGTCTCTTTTGGCCTCCGTTGTTTTAATATTGTTGGTCTGGCTGACAAAACAGTGGAAGAATCAAAAGAAAGAATCAACGCGGCAATAAAAAATACCGGGTTTAAATCCCCGTACCAGCAAACTCAACGAATTTTGGCAAACCTGGCTCCGGCTGACATTAAAAAACAAGGTTCTTTGTACGATCTGCCGATTGCCCTGGGCTATCTATCCGCTTCAAAACAAACTCAATTCATTCCTAAAAACAAAATTTTTATCGGAGAATTGTCTTTAGACGGAAAATTAAAGCCAATAAAAGGAGTTCTTCCAATCGCCTTAATGGCCAGGGAGAAAGGCTATTCTGAAATAATTTTGCCAAAAGCAAACGCTTTGGAAGCAGGACTAGTCCATGGCTTAAAAATAATTGGAGCCGAGTCTCTAAAGCAAATTATTGAACATTTAGAAGGAAAAACAAAAATTTCTCCCTTAAAAATTGACCTTAAAGAGATTGTTAAAAATCCGTGTTATCCGGTTGAGCTTGACTGGATTAAGGGACAGGAATACGCCAAAAGAGCTTTAGAAATTGTTGCTGCTGGCGGCCATAACCTTTTAATGCAAGGACCGCCAGGAACAGGAAAAACTCTTTTAGCTAAAGCGATTACTTCTATTTTGCCAACTCTCTCTTTTGAAGAGTCCTTGGAAGTAAGCAAAATCTACAGCTTAGCCGGGCTCCTGCCCCAAAACCAGCCCTTAATCAATTTAAGGCCATTCCGCTCCCCTCATCATGCCTCGTCAGAGGCCGCTCTTATTGGCGGCGGAAATCCGCCCAAACCAGGAGAAATAACTTTGGCGCACCAGGGAGTTTTATTTTTGGATGAATTTCCTGAATTTCACCGCGATGTTTTAGAATCTTTACGTCAGCCCATAGAAGAAGGAAAAATTACCATTCTAAGAGCCAAGCATTCCTTGTCTCTGCCGGCTCGCTTTACTTTGGTGGCAGCAACCAACCCCTGTCCTTGCGGATATCTAAACGACCCTGAAAAAAACTGCTCCTGCCAGCCCTCTCAAATTGCCAAATATAAAAGAAAACTTTCCGGCCCGTTAATGGACAGGATTGACCTTTCTATTGAAGTGCCTCCTTTGAAATATGAAAAATTAATTGCTCCTGACGCACTAAATCTTACTTTCAAAACAAAAGAGAAAGTGGAAAAAGCGCGGCAAAAGCAAAAACAGAGATTTTCAAAAGAAAAAGATTTCTTGGCTTTAATAAATTCTGAAATACCGATTTCTAAAATTAATCTCTATTGCCAAATTGACTTAAAAACCAAAGGGCTTATCAGGTCTTATGTTAATTCAGGAAAGCTTTCTGCTCGCGGCTATCATCGGGTTCTGAAAATGGCTCGGACCATTGCTGACCTGGAAAATTCAGAAAATATCCTTTACAATCATTTAAGCGAAGCTCTAATGTATCGAGTGAAACAAGGGGAATAAAAAAACCGCTTTTGCGGCGCTTAATTTGCTAACTATTTGGCAAAAGGATTCCTGGCTCCTCTTACCTCAAAATGAAGATGACAGCCATCTGGGCCAGCTGGAATAGTGTGGCCAGTATGGCCCATTCTGCCAATAATAGTCCCTTGAGAAACTTGGTCTCCTGGATTAACTAAAATTTTTGAAAGGTGAGCATAAACAGTAACTACTTTGTTTGGATGTAAAATTTGAACATATTTTCCCAGCCATTGGTTATTGCCAACTCGCTGAACCTTGCCTTGGGCTGCTGCCCAAACCGGGGTGCCGCATTGATTAGCAAAATCTATGGCATTATAATAATGAAGCCCTTGACTTATATGTCCTGTTGTTGGCATAATAAAAAAAGCAGAAGCCAAAGGAATATAATCCTGTCTGTTAGTTATGTTTTTTCTTGGCATTTTTCCGTCAGGAATAATTAAAATATCACCAATAAAAATATCCTCTTTGTTATTCATCTGGTTAAAAGTAAAGATTTTATCTATGTCAGCCTGATATTTGGTAGCAATTCCTTCCAAAGTATTACCAGCCCTAACATGATGAAGAATACCAGAGACCGGCAGAATAAGTAATTTTTGGCCTGGTTTAATAAATGATCTTCTATTCAAGTTATTTGCCCAAAGTAAAGTATTAAGAGATATCTCAAATTTAGCCGCAATTGTGATCAAACTATCGCCTGGCTCAACAATATATTCCTCAATTTCCTGCCTTGTTCTGTCTTCCTGTCCCCCTGCTATTAAAATCCCTAAAACTTGAGGAGTTATTTTACCGGGAGGAGAAGAACCAATTAAGCTGTTTTTCTGAATTAAAAGAATTTCTGATGGCTTTGCTCCAAAACTCCCAACAGAAGAGACAAATAACTCTTCTGTTCGCGCTGTTTGTGTCTCCGTATAATAAGAGGGGGACGCAAAATTATTAATCTGAACAAAAACAAAAACAGCAAAAACAATTGCTGCTGCCAGGGCAATAAATATTATTCTCTCTTGTTTTGTCTTGTTTTTTATCCTAAAAAGTTTTTGAGGCCCGAAATTAACGATTATAGACTTCAATTTTCGGGCCTTTTCTATCAGATATTCCATAATTATAGTTTTTTAATAATAACACTCTTTGTTTATTAGTCAAGGTTGTTTTTCCACAGCCCAAGCTTGGTTTGAAGAAACAGAATAAAAAAGAAAAAAGCAAAAAGTTGACATAAATTTTTTATTAAAGTAAAATGAGATAATGCTCAGCGCTTCTTTTTTAAAAAAACTATCTATTTTCCTCTTGTTTTTAGCTCTTTTGATTTTTTCTCAAGGAATTTTTCCCGCCCAAGCCACTCTAAACGATGTTCCACCATGCGTAGACGGAACAACTCAAGATTGCGGTGCTTGCGGGGTTCAAATCTGCGCTAATGGTGTTTGGGGAGAATGCCATGAAACTCCTAAACCAGACACAAGCGAAACAGAATATTGGAACGAATATCGCTGCCAAGGACAGGGTTGCGGTAAAGAATATATAGAAAAAAGACTTTGCTCAAAGTCCAGAACCAGAACATGCTCATGTATAGGAGGGGGAAAATGGTCTTGTGGAGAGTGGAGCGATTGGAGCGACCCATCTTGCAGAGTGATAGGCGCTGTTGAATGTAATTTACCGTGGCAGACTTGCCAGAATGGCCAAAATTGGAGCAGAGCTAAACCCTCTTGCCAATGCGCTGGCCAATGCTTGGAAGTGCCAAAAAATCCAAGATATTATAACAATCCAAATTACCCTAAAGACCCTAAAAATCCAGAACCAAGCCTTGACCCCAACAACATTTTCCTGCCAGTAAAACTGGACTGGGACGATGTTAAAGGATGGAACCAAAAAACCGGCCCCCAATCTTATGTGATAAACATAAAAAACACCAGGCCTCAAAATCCTTTTAACACAACAACAACTAATTCCGAATTCATTCCACCCTCTTGCACATTAAGGTCAGGCGCTTCTCATCCCTGGCAGGTAAGGGCCTGCTGTTCAAATGATGGGCAAAACTGCGGACCAAAAAGCGCTTGGAGTTTTAACACCAATCTTGCTCCTGAACTAAAATCTCCTCTTGACCCTGATTGGACAGGAAAAGACCGTATAAAAAATCAAGCCCTGGACGTAAAACTTAAATGGTGCGATGTTTTTTTCCAAAAAAAAATAGGGCCGGGAGAAACAATACCGGAAAAACCAAAATCATTTAGATTGTTTTTCTATCTTGGTTATCACGAGCCCGATAAAGAAGAAATAATAATTCACCATCCAGCAACGCCAAACGATTTTCCGAAAGTGCTATCGGATAGACTCTATCGCAAAACCCAACCTATTTTTTCTAATGAAAGATATGGGTTTTTTACCAAACCTCCTTTTCTCTATAAAGGAATAAAGTATAATTTTTATGCTTGGAGAGTAGCGGCCTGTGAGAGATTTGATGGCCGGGGAAGGTGTACAAATTTCAGCCAAAAGTGGAGGTTTTCCCTTGATGAAGATATAGAATTAAAGATTCCAGAAGGTGTGAGGCCTCCTAATAATATTAAAATTCCTGTTGAATTTCCTGTCATTTTTGAATGGAAGCCTATTTTAGGAGCAAACAGTTATGTTTTTAAAATAAGAAAAGAGGGGGAGGATTTCAAAAGCAAGATAGTCCTTGGCTCCGGCCACAGTATTGATTATCCCAAACTTGTTCTTAATACTGTTTACCAATGGAGGGTTAAAGCTTGTACGGATTTTGAAGGAATAAAATGCGAACCAAGTTGGTCTCTTGTTTATAGTTTTAAAACAACCGGCCGACCGCCCAAAATTGAATCTCTTTTTCCGCAGGGCAATAATGTTTCAATACCGGTTAATTTTGAATGGGAAAATGTTCCCGGAGCCAAATCCTATATTTTCAAAATTCAAGGACCAGAATTAGATTTAACAAAAACAATTTACGATATTGATAGGAAGCCGAAAATTTCTCTTGGTTTCCCTGAAAATAATATTCGCCAGGAAAAAACTTATTCTTGGCAAGTAAAAACTTGCGCTCGCAGAGCTGGCAAAATATGCGGTGATTGGAGTTTTCCTCCAAAAACTTTTACCACCTTTAAGCTTGGGGCGCCTATTAACCCTTTTCCAAAAAACAATCAAACAATTTACACCTATCAAATGCCCAAAACTTTTTCCTGGGATACAGTGCCATGGGCAAAGCACTATAAATTAACCATCAATTATACCAGGAGTCCTGAAGAACTAGATGTAAATAATTGCCCTGAAGGACAAATAATGGAAAAGATTCTGCCTAAAAATTCAACTTCCAAATTCATTAATTTTCATTGCTTGGGAACTTTTCAATGGCAGGTACAGGCCTGTTTAGACAAAAATTGCCAAGAAAAAGGAATCACCCCATCTATTTGGAATTTCTATCTTTTAGCAAAAGAGGTGCCTGAAGAACTCAGGGGAGGACTTATTCCTTGCGGAAGAAAATTTAACGACCCAAACACTGGCTGGGACGAAACAAAACCTTGCGGAATTAAACATATCTTCTTGCTTGTTCAAATTATTATTAATTTTGTTTTATGGACGATAGTGCCCATTATTCTGGCTTTACTGGTGACCTACACAGGAATAATATTTTATCTTTCATTATCAACGGGAAGCGCTAAAACCTTGTCCCAGGTAAAATCTCTTTGGAGAGCGGCCGGGATTGGCTTAGGAATTATTTTCTTTTCCTGGATGCTCATAAATCTAATCTTAAGCATTTTCGGTTTTCAAATTACAATTTTCGGCAATTGGTATGAGATTCCAATCTAAAATGTCAACAAAACTATACTTAGTGATAATTTTTATAATGATTGTTTTTTTGAGCGCAATGAGCTTGCGACGATTTGAAAGGTTTGAAGAAATTATAGTAGAAAAACAGCTTCCAAAAATTGAAATACCGGAAGTTAAACTGCCTGAATTTGATTTAGATAAATTAGATTTAAAAGATTTTGATTTAAAGCATTGGAGAAGAAAGTTAACAACCGAACAACCTGAAGAAAACTATCAAACATTTGTCAGTCCGGATAAAACTTTAAAAATGAAATATCCGACTAATTGGCAAGAAATTGATAAAGCTTTTTTAGAAAAAATTAATCAACAAATAAAAGAGTTTGGATTAGAAGAAATTAAAATTTTACTTTTTGCTCATCAAATTAGATTGGTTGAATATCCTCCGGTTTTAATGGTTCTATCCCTGCCATCTGAAAAAGGATTAGCAGAAACACTTGAAGAAATAGAAAGAATTGCCCAAGAGCAACAAATGGAAATGGAAGTCATTAAAACAGGGACTAAAAATAACAAAGATTATTTTAAAGTAAAATCCAAAAAGGAAAATCAGGTTTTTATTTCAAAAGGGGAAATAATTTTTACTGAAGAAAAAAATTATTTAATTATTGTTTTGGCATTAGAAAATATCCTGCAAGAAATTGCTCCAGAGATTGATTTTATTTTTGCCTCATCCACCAAAACATTTGACAGCCCTTGATAAATATTGTTAAATTAAAGCAGATCCTTCAAGCTCATTAAAAAACCAAAACATTCTGAAGGAAAAAAGGGGGAATCGTAAGTCTTTTTTCTGTTTGGCGCTTTTTATTTTGTTTGGTATAATTTTTTAATAACTGTTATAATACAATAAATAATTATTTATGCTCAAGTTTATCAAAAATAAAAAAATTATCTTTTTTGCTATTTTTGTTTTGGCTTTGATCCTGATTTCAGACACTCTGGCTACAATAAGACCTAGAATGCAAACTGATTGGCCGGTGTCGCCAATGGGAACAGGATTAGATGTAGGCAGTACCATTACCGACCTTGTCCAGTATTTCTATGAATGGGGCATTGCCCTCGGCGGATTAATCGCTTTTATCGCTTTAATCATTGCTGGATTTTTATATCTAACTTCGGTTGGCGACCCAGAAAAAATGAAACAAGCCAAAGACCGAATTGTAAGCGCCTTTCTGGGCTTGGCTCTGCTTTTAGGGTCATGGTTAATTTTGCACACTATTAATCCCGAACTAACAATTCTTAGAGAGATTAAGTTTGACCCTGACGCAATTCCAAGAGTTGACCTTGTTCCAGCAAGATTAATGGACAAACCTGAACCTTGCGACAGCGCAATGCTGTTTAAGGACCCTAATTTTCAAGGAACATCAAAAACAATACCACCAAGCCCTTACGCAAGAACAGGGGCCTATACTGACTTTAGATCTTTTGTATTCTGTAGAACAATGACAGAACAAGAAAAAAACGCAGAAATAGGAGGAAAGGTAGTAGAGAACGCGCTTTATAAAATGTTATTCGACTACATCAGAGGTCAGCGGGTTACTCCGGAACAAAAAGATAGACACGAAGATGGCGACAGAGAATGGGCAAGAGGGTGGGCAAAACCCATAGTGAGCAGAGCAAGAAAATATTACGAGACCGAATTAGGCAATCTTCTACCAGAACACAGAGGGGAAAAAGCAAATATAGAAAGCGCATTATCAACAGCAGGAATTAATATAAAAAGATATATGGAAGAACATAAAGATATGAGAGAATGGCTTACAGGCGAACAACGAGAAACAATAGCAAATCTAATAACACAAGCTGCAGCAACAAGACATAGGCCATTAAATGATAAATGTCGGGCAGCAAAAAGAGGAGTATTTCTTATAGAAGGAGGGGCTTGCACCTTGCAATTATATGATGGATGGGCTCTTGGCTTGGGCTGCGGAGGCCCCACTGTAGAGATTGTCGGCTCTAGAATGGCCGATGTCGCGAATATAATGACAGTAGCAAATATAAGGTGTTTAAGGGTAATTGCCACAGCTTTTTAATATGTCCAATAAATTTTTAAATAAAATTAAATATCTTTTTGTGCCAATAGCCCTTGTTTCAATCTTTTCAATCTTTTTTCTTTTTGCTATGCCAAGCCCGGCTGAGGCGTTTGTTGACGTTTTTAGCCCTTTTAAAAAGGCATTCATGGCAATAAGTGAACATGTTGGTCCTATAAAAGCTATCTTGATAATCATACTTTTTCTTCAAATTGTGACATTGGCTCTTTTAGGGGTTGCTACGGATCTATTTGATAGGGTTATATGGTTAAACCGCGAAATGGTTGCTATTGACGGTTTAATGGTAACATATGGATGGGAGTTTGTTTCCGGTTTAGCCAATATGTTCCTTATTTTAATTTTTATTGCTGTTGCTTTTGCCATTATTTTAAAAATAGAAAGTTTTCAGGCAAAGAAAATTTTACCAATGTTAATTATTGTCGCTCTTTTAATGAATTTCAGCTTGGTTTTTATAGGAATGTTAATTGATGTTACTAATATTGTTTTTTCTACATTTTTGCCGCCCATGGGAGGAGGTTTATGGTGGGAATTTATAAGTCCTTTTATTGGGAGCGCCGTGGTTTCTATAATAGCCCAAGGAGCAGCAATAGCTGGTGGCGCAAAGCTTGCTATGATTCCTTTTGTAGGTCCAGCTATTCATCTTGGGTATGTTGTTGGATTCATACCCATTATCATTCCATCCATAATAACCGCTATTTTTCAAATAATTATATTTGTTATTTTAACGAAAATGTTTTTTCTTTATGTTCTTATACTTGGCGCTCGGATATTTATTGTTCAGATATTAGCCATTTTATCTCCGCTTGCTTTTTTATGTTTAATTCTTCCTCAAACCAAAAAATATTGGGATATGTGGTTAAAATGGCTGCTTGGATGGCTCTTTGTGGGAGTATTTCTTTTGTTTTTTTTAAGATTAGGATTTCTTATTTTTGGCTTATTCCGAGAAGAGCTTGGGATAGGAATTATCCCATGGGTTGGTAACCTTGGAGCATATTTTATGTTTTTCCTGTTTGTTTGTATTTACCTTGGAGTAATGGCGCTTCTTGCCAAACAGTTTATGCCGGAAGCTGCTAATGCAGCAATTGGAGGGGTTACTGGCATAGCAAAGGCAATCATCGCTGGAGGAGTGGGAGGAACAGTGGCTGGAAGTTTTATGAAAAGTTATGGCTCTAAGGTTGGACATGGACTTGAGGATGTTGCAAAACATGGAAAAGGACTTGAAACAGAAGGTACAGATGCAACAACAGGGAAGGGCAAAAAAGGACCTGGAAATTTGGCTAAAAGAGTATGGGGAAGAGCAGAACAAAAAATAGCAAAGTTTATTCCAAAAAAGGTGTCAGCATTGGGAACAAGCATCGCTGCTAAAGGCGAGCAAGCGTCAAGATCAGAATTAGAAGAAGAGGAAAAAAGGATGAGTGCAATGAGCAAGGACGAAAGACTAAGAATGGCAGAAACTGGAAACGAAACAGAGCAAGCCGCTGCTGTGCTGTCATGCATTAAAGAAGGAGAGAGCGAAGATGTTTTGCAAAAAATAGGAAAAGCGAAGCTGATAGAAATTCACAAGAGATTAAAGGCAACAGGAACAAGGGAGGAAAAACATATCGCTAGAGCCCTTCCTCATCTCCATAACGAATTTGGGATAACAGAAGAAGCAGACATTAAAGATCTGTATAAAAAAATTGCGATAAATCCAGAGTGTTTTAAAAACCTACATCCCGATGCCTTAAAAGATGAAGGAGAAAAAAAGATTCTTTTAGACGAGTTAGGGAAATCAGGAAACATTGGCGCGGCGCTTCAAAATAGTGACTCTGAAATAAAAGAACTAATTTTGAGCGGGTATGACAAAGAAATAGGGAGAACAAAAGAAGGATTTGAGAAGTTTGCTGAAAAGTATACCTCAACCGCAACCTATCTCGCCTGCACTTCTGCCCGTAGTGCCGACGCGGTCCGAGATGTTACCCATTTATTAGAAGAAGAAACATCTGAAATACTTAGAAGGGTAGGAGAGCGCAATGCTCTGACGACAAAAGCGCAAGCCCCAGAATCAAAACTCAGCTTCGATATAACAGAAGAAGGATTAAAAGAGGCCCGGGCCATGGAAGAAAAAAGGATAAAAGAGAAAAAAACAAATAAAAGAGAAAGACCAAGAAAATAAAACACCATGCCAAAAGAATACACTACTGAACAATTTTGGAAATTATACGAAAAGCTTCCTGAAGAATTACAAAAAGCGATTTTCTCTATGGAAACAGCTAATAATATTTGGGACATCTGTGAAAGAAATAATATTGAAAAAGTTTCCAGTATTGCTAAATATGTTGGCAATGTTTTGGTCGGGGTTTTAGCGCCGGAAGATTTTCAAGAAACACTGGAAAAAGAATTAAAAATAGAAAAAGAACAAGCTAAAGAAACAAGCCGGGAAATTAACAGGTTTATCTTTTACCCAATAAAAGAGGCTTTGTGGCGATTATATCATCCCTCTCCATTAGACAAGCCCGAACCTGGTCCTTCTTCAACAGATAAAAAACCATTGACCAAAGAGCCGGAACCTGATAAACCAGACACTTACAGGGAGCAAGTTGATTGATGTCGGGGTCAAACCCCGACAGCCATTATGGAGTTTCAAATTCCCCAATTCATTGAACGTGAAACAAAAATAGTTGGACCTTTAACTATTAAACAATTTGGCTATATTGCCGCTGCCGGGGTTTGTTCTCTTGTTCTTTACTTTTATCTGGCGGAAAAAAATTTGGTTCTTTTTTTAATAATTACCATGATTTTGATAGGCAGCGCCCTGTCTTTGGCTTTTGTTCAAATTGAAGGACGATCTCTTCCCTCTGTCCTAATCAACTTCTTTTTCTTTTCCCTTTCGCCAAAAATTTTTCTCTGGAAAAGAAAAATTTTCCCGCCTAAAATTATAAAAGAAGAAGAAAAAAAAGAAAAAACAGAAGAAGAGCCCTTGTTAAAAATCTCCAAAAAAAGCCATTTAGAAAAACTTTCCTTTCAGATTGAATCTCGGTCTACATAACTTTTTTCTTTTTTTGTCTTTTTGCTCTTTTTGGAAGAAACCATAAAAATGCCTTGGAATGCTTTCTATTACTAAAATAGCCGAGTTTAGTCAACGCCCTTTAATGACTAAACATTAATTAAAACATATGTCCAAAGTATCTACTCAGGATTTTTTACAAATTGACCAAATCAGAGAAGGAGTGATTGTTCTAAAAAATAAAGAATTACGGGGAATCTTAATGGTTTCTTCTATAAATTTTGCCTTGAAGTCCAACGAAGAGCAAGATATTTTGATTTATCAATTTCAGAATTTTTTGAATTCCTTAGATTTTCCCTGCCAAATTTTCATCCAATCGCGAAAATTAAATATTACCGGCTATCTTGAAAAATTAAAAGAACTGGAAACAAGACAAGTAAATGAACTTTTAAAAAATCAGACCGCTGATTATAGAGAGTTTATTGAAAAATTAGTTAAAAAAGGAACGATTATGTCTAAAAATTTTTTTGTTATTGTCCCTTTCTCTCTTTTACAAGTCCACGGACATAGTCCGACAAAGATAATCAAATCTTCTCGTTCCCCTGACATAAGCGAAGAAGATTTCCAGAGAGCCAAAAACCAACTCTGGCAAAGAATGGAATTTGTCGCTCTTGGACTCAAAAGATGCGGATTAAGGGCTGTTCCGTTAGTAACGCTTGAGGTCATTGAGCTTTTCTGGGGACTGCATCATCCCAAAGAAGCTGAAACAGGATATTATCCTGAAATCCCTCCGGAATTAATCGTTTAAGACATCAACAAGACAATTATGAAACTGCCTTTTTTCAAAAAAAAACAAGAAACAATTCCAGGAACAGCTTTTAATGTTGAGACTATCAAAGCAACGGATATTATTGCTCCTTCTTCGCTTGAAATAACCCAGCACTATTTAAAAATCGGGGACAGGACCGCTAAAACCTTTTTTATCTTTTCCTATCCAAGATATCTCTCCAGCGCCTGGCTCTCGCCAATAATAAATTTAGACACGCCAATGGATGTTTCTTTTTTTGTTTTTCCCATTGACAGCGGAACAATTTTGAAACAACTAAGAAGAAGAGTCACTGAAGTTCAAGCTGAACTTGCGGAAAGGCAGGAAAAAGGGCTTATTCGCGACCCAGCCCTGGAAACCGCTTTTCAGGACATAGAAACATTAAGGGGCCGCCTCCAAACTGCCCAGGAAAGAATGTTTAGATTTGGACTTTATCTCACCCTTTACGCTGACAACGAACAAGAAATAAAAAGCATTGAAACCGAACTCCGTTCAATTCTTGAGTCCAGGCTGATTTATTTAAAGCCAGCTCTTTATCAGCAAAGACAAGGATTTATTAGTTCTTCCCCTTATGGAACAGACCAGCTTCAAGTCTATACCACATTGAATACCGAGCCATTATCAAGCGCCTTCCCTTTTATTTCTTTTGATTTAAGCTCTAATGAAGGAATTTTATACGGCATTAACCTGCACAACAGTTCTTTGGTCCTGTTTGACCGTTTCAGTTTAGAAAACGCGAATTTAATCGTATTCGCAAAATCAGGTTCTGGTAAAAGTTTTGCTATAAAATTAGAAGTTCTTCGCTTGCTTATGGTTGAATTAGAAGTAATTATTCTTGACCCGGAAAATGAATACAAGCCTCTGGCAGAATCAGTTGACGGCTCTTTCTTTAACATCTCTTTAGCTTCGCCTCACCACCTTAACCCGTTTGATCTGCCCTTGCCAAAACAAGACGAATTAGTTAAAGATGTTCTTCGCTCAAACATCATTAACTTGGTTGGATTGTTAAGAATTATGCTTGGCGGCCTTACCCCGGAAGAAGACGCGATTATGGACAGAGCCCTAACTGAAACTTACGCCGCTAAAGATATCACGGCCGAGACTGATCCTGGTCTCTGGGACAAAAATGTTCCTTTAATGTCAGACCTGGAAGCGGTTTTGCAAGGAATGGAAGGAACAGACGCTTTAGTCAGAAGATTAAGAAAATTCACTAAGGGAACTTACGCTGACTTTTTTAATCAAAAAACCAATATTTCAACTGACAAACAACTTGTTGTTTTCGGTATAAGAGATGTGGAAGACGAGCTCCGGCCAATGGCAATGTTTACTATTATGAGGCATATTTGGAATAAAGTTAAATCAGAATTCAAAAAAAGAGTTTTGGTGGTTGACGAAGCCTGGTGGCTGATGAGAAATGAAGACAGCGCTTCTTTTCTTTTTGGCCTTTGTAAAAGAGGAAGGAAATACGGGCTAGGAGTAACCACTATCACCCAGGATGTCGGAGATTTTATGCGGTCTGCTTACGGACAGCCAATTATTACCAACTCTTCTCTGCAGTTTTTAATGAAGCAGTCGCCTGCCACAATTAAGGTAGTTAAGGAAACTTTTAACCTAACTGAAAGAGAAAAAAACCTCTTATTAGAGGTTGGAGTCGGGGAAGGGCTTTTCTTCGCCGGACAAAAACATGTTGCGATTAAAGCTATCGCTTCTCCGTCTGAACACAAAATAATTACAGGAAAAGATGTTTAAGGAATGTGAGTTCTATTCCACACTCCTAAGACCAACAACCACCCTTCTTTCAAAGTCTTCTCCAATGCTCTCGGTAAACACCTCTGTCCTTTCAGCCAGCGCTAAATGAATAATCCTTCTCTCGTAAGCTGACATCGGAAAAAGAGTTTTTGTTTTCTGGGATAGAATTACCTGCTCGGCCGTATTTTCAGCCAACTCTTTTAGATACTCAATTTTTTTCTTTTTATAATCATTAATATCAAGGTCAACAAAAAAAGAGGCTTGTTCCGGTTCATCTCTGTTAATAATTTTTTTCCTTAATAGCGCCCTTAAAAGATGCTGAATTCCAAGCAAGACCTGTCCTCTTTCGCCAATTAAGATTTTAGGGTCTTCGCTTGTTGTTTTAACAAAAATTATCCGGCTATCTTCTGTTAAAGATTCAATTTTCACTTCAAATCCGGTTTTTTTAAAAAACTCTTCAATGGTTTTTTTTATTTTTTTTAATTCGTCTTGATTAAACATATTGTCATCTTAAACGGTTTTTTCAAGTTCAGGTTTTTCTTTACCAAGCACTAAATATTGTTGTCCAATGGCAAACAAAGAAGTAATTGTCCAATAAAGGCCAATCGCTGAAGGCAATCCTAATAAAATAAAAACTGTAAAAACCGGAATAAAGTAAAGCATTTGTTTTTGCATTGTTTCTGAAAACGAAAATGTTTTTTCTTTCTTGCTCTCCTCCTTTTTTTTCTTAGGCATAAGCATTTTTGTCTGAAAAAACTGAGTTATTCCAGCTAAAAGCGCTAAAAAAACACTGGGAAGAGACAGGTCAATTATTCCCAAAAAAAAAGTGTTAATTTGCCCGGGAAAAGGAACAAAATTATAAAGATGATAAATCAGCTGCTCCTGGCTAAATCCTATTTTAAAAACTTGAAAAAGACCGATTAAAATTGGTATCTGGAGAAGGAGCGGAACACACCCCCCGAAAGGATTAATCTTTTCTCTCTGATAAAGCGCCATCATCTCTCTCGCCTGTTTCTCTTTGTCTTTTTTATACTTTTCCTGGATTTCTTTTATCTTGGGTTGAATTTCCGATAAGGACTTCTGGGCTTTAATCGATTTTACCATCAAAGGATAAAGCATAACTCGGAGCATAACAGTCAAAACAATCACTGCCACCCCAAAATCCTGTCCAGGCAGATATTGGTATAATAAAATTAAGGCGTTAAATAAGGGTTGATATATTATTGTGTTAAAAGCATTGATAAAAAAATCCATATTTACCGGTTCAGCCCGTTAAATCTATCCCTCCTTGATTCCAGGGGCCGCATTTTAATATTCTTTTAATTCCTTTCCAGCCACCTTTGATTATCCCGTGTTTTTTAATCGCCTGATAACTATATTCAGAACATTTTGGATAAAACCGACAGTTAAAGCCCATATTTGGGGAAATAAATATTTGATAAAATTTAATAAGTTTTAGAGTTATATTTTTAAACATTTTATTTTTTATTTAAGATTTTTGCCAGAACAAAAAGATTATTTATTATTCTTCCCATCTCCTGAAAATCTTTTGTTTCCAATCCAGGAACAGCTATTAGTAAAATGTCCGCGTTTCTGGTTATCTTTTTTAGTCTTGCCCTTGTCAATTCCCGCAACCTCCTTTTAATTTGGTTCCTAACATTGCTTTTTTTTGAAACTTTTTTAGAAACAATAAATCCGAAGCGGGGATTGCCTAAAAAGTTTTCCGCTGTTTTCAAAACTAAAAATCCCTTATAAAACTTGGTCCCTTGTTTAAGAACCCTTTCAATTTCTTTTTCTTTTTTTATTCTGTTTTCTCTCGGCAACATACTACACTGTTAAGGCTTGTCTTTTTTTTCGCCGCCGCCTTTTCAAAACATTCTGGCCGGATTTTGTCCTTTTCCTTTTCAAAAACCCATGGGTTCTTTTTCTTTTTTTCTTTTTTGGTTTCCAGGTAATACTCATAAACACAGCATTCCAAAGATATCTTTTATTTTACTTCTTAAAACCAAAAAGTCAAATTGAGAATGAGCACAAAAGCAAAAAAAAGGGGTTTTATGAAATTCTCCACAACTTTCCCACTTTTTATTAACAAAAAACTTGCGTCCCCTATAATTTTGTTTTTATTTGAGATATGTTATACTGCTTAACAATGATTAAAGAAGAGCTCTGGCAAGCTGTTCTTGCCCAAATCCAATTAAACACTTCTCCTGCTAATTTTGCCACCTGGTTTAAGGACACTAAAATTATCTCTTGCGAAAAGGGCGAAGTTATTGTTTCCACGCCTAATTCTTTTGCCAGAGAATGGCTGGAAAACAAATATGGAAAAACTATTTTAAAAATTTTGCGCAACCTAAATGAAGAAATTAAAAAAATTAAATATATTGTAGAAAAAGCCGAATTAAAAATTTTTAAGAAAAGCTTCTCCTCCATTCATACGGAAAAGCTTAATGGACAGCTTGAGTTTGAACAATTTACCACTGACAAAGAGACCAACCTTAATCAGAAATATACTTTTGAAAACTTTATCGTTGGGCCATTTAATGAATTAGCCCATGCAGCTGCCTGGGCAGTATCAAAAACCCCGGGCAGTGTTTACAACCCTCTTTTTATCTACAGCGAAGTTGGGCTGGGAAAAACTCATCTTTTGCAGGCAATAGGAAACGCAGTCATAAAAAGTTTTCCCGAAAAAAAAGTAAAATATGTTCCTGCGGAAAATTTTACTGCCGAGGTCATCTTTTCCATAAGAAACCACAACATTGAAAAGTTCAAGGCAAAATACCGGGCGATTGATGTTTTAATATTGGACGATGTTCATTTTTTAGCCGGCAAAGAAAAGACCCAAGAAGAGCTTTTTCACACTTTTAACGCCTTGTATGAGAAAAATAAACAGATTATCTTTTCTTCGGATTGTCCGCCAAAAGCTATTTCTTTTATGGCAGAAAGGCTTCGTTCTCGCTTTGAAGGGGGAATGGTCGGCGATATTAGTTATCCTGATTATGAAACCAGGATCGCTATTTTAAAAAACAAAAGCCAAGAAAAACAAGTCAATTTCCCGGACGAAATAATGGATTATATTGCTGCGAATGTCCAGAAAAACATCAGAGAACTTGAGGGCGCTTTAAATAAATTAACCGCTTTTTACAAGGCAAATAAACAAATCCCCAACATAGAAACAACAAAGACCCTGCTTAAAGCCCTGCTCTTTTCCCCTGAAAAGGCGATTAATTCAAAAAAAATAATCCAAACAGTGGCTGAGTTTTATGACCTGCGGACCAAAGACCTTTTGTCCGCGTCAAGAAAGAAAGAAATCGTTAAACCCCGCCAAATAGCAATGTTTTTATTAAGGGAAAAACTAAAAAGCTCTTATCCTTTTATTGGCAGAAAATTTGGCAACAAAGACCACACAACCGTTCTCTATGCTTGTGGGAAAATCCTTAAAGAGATAGAAAAAGAAAATAATGAAAACCTTGCCAATGAAATTAGCCTGATAAGACAACGTATTTCCTCTGGATAAGACAAGGATAACCCGGAGCGCTTATTTTTTCCACAGGATTTCAACTCTTGTTTAGGGCGCTGAAAAACACCTTATTTTAAGAAGAAATAAAACCTAATCCACAACAACAATAACAACAAATATTATTTAATATATTGCGTATTATTGCAAATGAAAATAACAATCTTAAAAGAAAAACTAAAAACCGGAATCAATATTGTTGAAAGGGCTGTTTCTAAGTCTTTGGGGTTGCCAATTTTGAACAATATCTTAATAGCCGCGGAGAAAAACTTTTTGAATTTAATCGCCACTGACCTGGAAATGGGAATAAAATGGCAGTCCTTGGCAAAAACCGAAGAAATAGGGAGAATTGCGGTTCCTTCCAGGGTTTTATCGAGTTTTGTTAATTTTTTGCCTGACAAACCAATAATTTTAGAAACAAAACAAACGAGCTTAAAGGTTATTTGCGGCAATTATCAAACTTTAATTAAAGGATTTAATCCGGAGGAATTCCCTCTTCTTCCAGTGATTTCTGCCGAAGAAAAAATTTCAGTTCAAAGCAATGTTTTTTGCCAGGGGTTGGGGATGGTTAATAATATTGCCAGTTATTCTTCCACTAAACCGGAAATCTCTGGTATCTATTTTTTATTTCAAAAAAACTTGATAACTCTGGTTGCGACAGACAGTTTTAGATTGGGGGAAAAAAAGATTTACCTAAGTCCCGGAGCAGTAAATCTTTCAAAGGACTATTCTTTTATTTTACCCCAGAGGACAGCCAAAGAGATTATTAATATTTTCGGGGAGAAACAAGGGGAGAAACAAAGGGAGAAACAAAGAGAGAAACAAGAGGGGCTATCTATTGTTTTTTCTCCAAACCAGGTCTTGTTTGAGAGCCCTTCTGCCCAGACAGCAGCAGCTTTTCCCCAAACCCCTCAAACGCAGATTGTTTCCCGTCTGATTGAAGGGGATTACCCTGCTTATCAGGAAATCATTCCTAAAAAATACAATGTTCGGCTATTTTTTCAAAAAAAAGAAATGATTAACCAAATAAAATTAGCTTCGCTTTTTAGCGGGAAAAACAATGAGGTTAAAATAAAAATAGATTCTTCTAAAAACCGCCTAGAAGTTTTTAGCCAGTCCCCTGAAACAGGAGAGCATTATGGTTTTTTACCTGTTAAAATTGAAGGCTCTTTCAAGGAAATTTCATTCAATTATCGCTTTCTTCTTGATGGGCTTTTATCTCTTGCATCTTCTTCTTTGGAAAAAGAAGACGAAGCAGTTTTAGAACTTAGCGGTCCGGAAAAGCCGGGGATTTTAAGGGCAAAAGGAGACGATAAATACCTTTATTTAGCGATGCCGATTAAGTCTTAGTTTCTTCCCAATGAATAATTTATAAGATCGCGGAAAATTGGCGCGGCTAATGTAAGACCCAGTCCCCTTCTCATAGGAGAGTTATTATTGTTCCCCACCCACACTCCAATAGCGATTGAATCAGTATAACCAACTGCCCAGGCATCACGAAAATCATCAGTTGTTCCGGTTTTTACCGAAACTGGGTATCCTTCAAAATACAGAGCAGATCTTTGCCCGAACACTGGCGCCCGAGCTTCATTATCAGCTAAAACATCGCTGATCAAGCGAGCAGTATCTATTCCTAAAACCCTTCTGGGGGTTTTTCTAGTTTCTTGGATAATATTTCCGTTATTGTTTCTAATTTTTAATATTTTAGAAGGGGCAACTCTTAATCCTTGCGTTGCAAAAACGCCATAAGCAGAAACCATATCTAAAAGCCGGACTTCTCCGCCGCCCAGAACCAAAGAAGGCACAGCTGGCAAGGGAGTGGTAATCCCCATGTTCCGGGCAAGTTTAATAGAGTTTTCTTTTCCGGCTAAATCAATAAAAGCTTTGACTGAGGGGATATTAAGAGATTGAGCTAAGGAGTCTCGCAAAGTTATTTCGCCTCGAAACCGGCCGTCAAAATTACGCGGAATAAATTCTCGGCCCCCCCAAACTCCGAAATTAGTTTTTTCATCAAGAACCACTGTCTGGTCGTTATACTCTTCTTGTTCAAAAACAGCGGCATAGACAAAAGGCTTGAAAGCTGATCCTGGTTGGCGGGGACGAAGAGTAATATTGGGATATGGCTCAAACAAGCAATTTATTCCCGGGCGACAGCCTTCAGGGTAAGGGGCGCCAAACCAGTTTTTTGAGCCAACCATAGCTAAAATCTGGCCTGTATGAGGATCAATTGCCACTAAACCAGCGTTAAAAGCGCGGAAACGCTGGTTTCTTTCAGCTCTTTTGGTAATTGCTTTTTGAGCTGATTGCTGAAGATCCCAATTAATTGTAGTATAAACCTTAAACCCTGCTGTTCTTAAATATTCTTCGCTATATTTTGAAATTAACCACTGCTTTACCTCCATAACAAAATGAGGAGCTTTAATCGGAAAAATAGGTCTGGCAAATTCTATTTTTTCTTGTTTGTATTTTTTTGCTTGTTCTGGAGAAAGATAGCCAACTTTATCCATTCTCCTAAGAACATGGTCTTTCCTGGCTAATAATTGGTCTAAGTTAGGTCCAAAAGGAGAAAGACGGCTTGGCGCTCTGATTAAGGCGGCTAAGATTGCGGCTTCAGGGACTGATATTTCAGAAACAGGTTTATTAAAAAATGATTGAGAAGCAGCTTCAACCCCGTAGAGATTGGGACCAAGCGGCACCTGGTTTAAATACCATTCTAAAATCTGCTCTTTTGAATATCTTCTTTCTAATTCCAAAGAGAGAATAATTTCTCTTATCTTTCTTTCCGGGCTTCTTTCCAGTGTTAAAAAGGTTGATCTAATAAGCTGTTGAGTAATAGTAGACGCTCCTTGGACCACTCTCCCGGCTCTTAAATTAACCCAGAAAGACCTGGCAATTCCCCTGATATCAACTCCCGGGTGTTGCCAAAAATTAGCGTCTTCTGTCGCGACCACCGCTTGTTTTAAGTGTTCAGGGATTTTTTCTAAAGGGACAGGGATTCTTCGGTGTTCAGCGAAAAGTTCATATAAAAGAATATTACCTGTTCTATCGTAAATTCTGGTTGGCTGGATTAGCTTTCTTTGTTCAAATCTTTCTGGCCTTGGAAGGCCCTTGGCGTAATAAGCGAAAATAAGCCCTACTCCCAATAATAAAAAAAGCATTCCCAAAATCAAGAACTTAAAAATCCCGGCTATTTTTTTCCAGTTGTTGTTTTTTTTATAAATTTTGCGAAAAAATTTTCTTTGAGCCATTTTTACTCCGTTAGATAGCAATTATCTAATAGGGTTCACCTTATTTTATCAAAATTATTTGGTTTGTCAATTTAGCTGTTTTTGCTATAATGAAATTAAACAATAAAGAGATGACAAAAATAAGAGAAACAGAGAAACAAAAAAGAATTGAAGAAATCCTTACAAGAGGGGTGGAGGAAGTTATCAGTAAAGCCCTTCTGGCAGGGAAGTTAAAATCCAGGTCTAAATTAAGGATAAAATTTGGCATTGACCCGACCGGTTCAAAAATTCATATTGGCCGGGCTGTTCCGCTTTGGAAACTTAAAGCTTTTCAGGAATTAGGGCATCAGATTGTTTTAATTATAGGTGATTTTACCGGTCAAATCGGCGATGCTTCTGATAAACAGGCAATGAGAAAGCGTTTGTCTGAACAAGAAGCTAAAGAAAACCTTAAAAATTACGCTAAACAGATAGGCAGAATTTTAGATATGGATAAAGTTGAAATTCGTTATAACAGTGAATGGTTTAAAAAAATGAATATTAAGGACTTGCTTAATTTAGCGATGAATTTTACCGTTCAACAGATGATTCATCGTAGAAATTTTAAAGAGAGATGGGATAAGGGGAGTCCTATTGGCTTGCATGAAATAGATTATCCTCTATTGCAAGGATTTGATTCAAAGGCAGTTAAAGCAGATGTTGAAATAGGCGGCTTTGACCAGCTGTTTAACTTAAAAATAGGCCGGGAAATTCAGAAAATATTTAATCAAAAACCGCAAGATATTATGACCCTCAAAATGCTTCCTGGTCTTGATGGGCGTAAAATGTCAACCAGCTGGGGGAATGTCATCAATATAGCTGACAAGCCGAAAGAGCAATTTGGCAAAATAATGAGCATAAAAGATGAGTTGATTTTAAGCTATCTTGAGCTTTGTACAAAAACGCCTTTAACGGAAATAAAAGAGATAGAAGAAAAGCTGAAAGCAAAAAAAGTTAATCCTCGGGAAATAAAATTAAAACTATCCCGGGAAATTGTTTCTCTTTATCATGGCAAAAAACCGGCTTTTGAAGCAGAGCAAGAATTTGAAAGAGTTTTTAAGAGGAAAAAATTGCCTAGCCAGATTCTGGAGGCGCGAATTAAAGAAAAATCTTTAAACCTTCTTGATTTACTGAAAAAAACAAAGATAGCTTCTTCAAAGGCAGAAGCTAAAAGATTGATTTTACAATCCGGAATAAAAATTGACAAAGAGATTCAAAAAGACTGGCGCAGGAGAATCAAAATAAAAAAAGGGATGATAATCCAGGCAGGCAAGAGAAGGTTTTCAAGATTGATTTGACGCAAACAAAAAACCCGCCAGAACCATTCTAGCGGGGTTTTTGTTTTATAGGTCTTATTCTTCGTCCTTTTCTTCTTCTTCTGGTGTTTCTTCAGAATCTTCTTTTTCGTCATCGTTTGTGTCTTTATCATCGTCAAGCTGTCCAATAAAAGGGTTTAGAAATTTATTTTCGTAAAGCATATTTTATAATTTTTTAATTAATAATTGTTTTGTTTCTGATTTTTTCGTTTCCAAATCCGAAGGACTTGGAAGATTATTCGACCTTTCCCCCTTAGGTTCTGTTTCTCTGTTCAGGGGTCTATCCAGCATTATATTTACTTAAAAAATCTTGTCAAGGGCTTAGAGGCGCAAAATCCCTAAACTTTGAAACCCTTCCCTTCCCTTAAACAATCAAATTCTTTAGATGCCCAATTTAAGCGGTATATATCCCATCTTTTATTTAATCTGCGAATCCAAATTTCGTAAAAAGTTTTTTTGCCTATTATTACCACCATTTTATTTTTCATTATTCTCTTCCTCTCCTCTTTAGAGACAATGCTTTTTAAGGGGGAACAAGAGCGAGAAGCCTTAACCTGGATATATCTTGCCTCTACTATTTGGTTTGTTAAGGGACTTCCCTTAAGGGCAAAAATATCAAATATGCCCCTGGACCGCGGAGAACGGTAAATAACTTGAAACCCCATTTTCTTCAAAATAGAGACTGCTTGATATTCAAATTTACGGCCCTTTATGTAAAGACAGCCTCTTTTTAGCAAACATTTTTTATTCATAAATAAAGCTCACACTCCCAAGTTAGAATAAATTTTCTGAACAGCGTCATTTTCATTCAGGGCTTCAAAGAGCTTTTGACAGATTGTCTTTTCTTGTTCTGGTATTTCAATGCTTTGTTTGGCTATCCAGGATAAAGAATCTGATTTTGGGTCAATTTTTCTTTCAAACATCCACTTGACCGAGCCGGGACTGGTTAATTTTCCCTGGTAATGGTTTAAGATTTGCTTTATTTCTCCTGTTGTCCGAGTTCTATTATCAGTGATTCCTTCAATTATAATTGCTATTCCGCCGGGCCCATAGGACTCAAAAACTATATTTTCTAAAGCGCCTTCTTTTAATTCGCCGATTCCTTTTTTGATAGCTCTCTCAATGTTGTCTTTTGGCAAATTCCATTGCTTGGCTTTCTCAATAACTAAACGCAATTTTGGGTTAGTTTCAGGGTCTTTGCCTTTTTCCTTTGCCGCCATTGAAATTTCCCGAGAAAGTTTTGAAAAAACTTTTCCTCTTTTTTGGTCTTCTGCTTGTTTTTTATGTTTGATTGTGCTGAAATGCGAATGTCCGCTCATATAGTTGGGTAAAGTCTGAAAAACGGACCTATTTGTTCGTAATTTAGCTTAAAGCATCAGAAGCTCAGCAATCAAGTTTCAAGTCACCGGC
>JAHXGL010000007.1 GCA_019923655.1 Candidatus Nealsoniibacteriota bacterium | reverse complement strand
AAATAATTCAATAATTTAGGTAAAAAATATGGAAAAGACAATTGAAAATCTGACAAGGGCTTTTATCGGTGAAAGCCAGGCAAGGAATAGATATACTTTCTATTCCAAAATTGCCAGAAAAGAAGGGTTTGAACAGATTGCCGAAATTTTTCTTATCACAGCAGAAAACGAAAAAGAACATGCAAGTTGGCTGTTCAAACTGATTAACGAATTGAAAAAGAAGAGCAAGGAAAACCTTGATGAAATCAGAGTTGAAGCGGTAGCACCAACAATACTTGGCACAACAGCTGAGAACCTAAAAGTAGCAATTGCCGGCGAAAATTATGAGTACACAAAAATGTATCCGGAATTTGCTGATGTTGCTGAAAAAGAAGGATTTCCTGAAATTGCCAGTAGGCTAAGAGCAATTGCAGTAGCAGAAAAACATCATGAAGAAAGGTACCAGAAACTTTTGGAAGAAGTTGAGGCAGGAAGAGTATTTAAAAAAGAAAAAGCAGTTTCGTGGGTTTGTCGTGAATGTGGATATGTTTATTTTGGAACAATGCCGCCGGAAAGATGTCCATCTTGCGACCACGGAAGAAGCTTTTATCAAATTAAATGCGAAGAATATTAATTAATAAAGTAAGACGACAGAACAAAAACAATTGGAACTTAAAAGGTGATTGCCGCCCTGAATGTCGCCTTGAATAATTAAAAAAGGTTCTTCTTGATGTATTTTTTCGCTCCTTTTTGCCATTACTCAAAATTGACTTATTTCTTCTTTTAAGATAGTATTATAATATAAGCAGCAAGGGGCCAAGATGAACTTTAGTCTTCCAAATCCTAAGGATTTGGAAACGCAGTCTTCCAAATCCGTAGGAGTCTTCCAAATCCGTAGGATTTGGAAACGGATTTGGAAACGAAGTCTTCCAAAATGAACGAAAATTGGTTTAGAAAAATACAAGACAGAGTAAAAAATATTCCTATTGCTAGCGGCAGATCCAATAAACAAGACAAAATTAGTTTTGAGGACTTGGTTTTTATGCCGGCGCAAATAGCGAAAAAGCCGGTTGATTATTACAAGGAAGAAATTAAAACAAAAACAATTCTTGGTCGGTTAAGCAAAAGACCAATAGAAATAGAAATACCAATTATTATTGGAGCAATGAGCTTTGGCGCTCTTAGTCGCGAAGCAAAAATTGCTTTAGCTAAAGCCTCTTCTCTTGCTGGAACAATAGAAAATACTGGCGAAGGAGGTATGCTCGCTGAAGAAAGAGAATTTTCAAAAAAATTGATAATCCAATATGGCACAGGACGATTCGGAATTACTGAAGAAATTCTTAAAAAAGCAGATGCTATTGAAATAAAAATCGGTCAAGGCGCAAAGCCGGGATTTGGAGGATATCTTCCTGGCACCAAAGTTACAGAAGAAATTGCTCAAATGAGGGGAGTTGAAAAGAATAAAGATATTCATTCACCGGCTTATCATTCTGATATTAAAGATATCAAGGGATTAACAAAAAAAATAGAATGGCTTAGAACTCTGACTAAAGGAGCGCCGATTATTCTTAAATTAGGAGCCGGAGATGTAGAAAAAGATATTAGTTTGGCAATAAAAGCTAATCCTGATATAATTGCCTTAGATGGAATGGAGGGGGGGACCGGCGCCGCTCCTGAAGTAATGTTGAACGAAATGGGCGTGCCGACATTAGCCGCTTTAGCAAGAGCGCGAGAAATACTGAACAAAAAAAGGGCTAAACAAGAATTATGGATTGGCGGCGGCTTTAATACTGGCGCTGATTTTGCCAAAGCATTAGCTTTGGGCGCAGACGCGGTTTTCATTGGCTTTCCATTATTAATTGCCCTGGGCTGTATCTATTGCCGACTTTGTTATTTGGGCAAGTGTCCTCAAGGCATTGCTACTCAAGAGCCGGAATTAAGAAAAAGATTAAATGTTGTTCAAGCGTCTCAAAACATCGCTGCCTATCTAAGAAATTGCAATGAAGAAATAAAAATGATTACTGGCGCTGTCGGGAAAAACAATGTTCATCAATTATCAAAACAGGATTTGAGGGCATTAAGTTTGTTATCAGCGAAAATCACGGGAATTAAATTGGTTTAGGAATATGAAAAAAACTTCATTTCCATCTCAAAGAGAGGACTTTAGAAAAACTTTTTCCTGGAGAATTTTCAAAATAATGGCTGAATTTGTTGATGGTTTTCATTTCGTTGCTGATTTTAAAAAAACAGTCGGGATTTTTGGCTCCTCCCGCTTTTCTCCAAACAATCCTTATTATCAGGAAGCGAGAAAATTGGCTCGTTTGCTTGTTAAGGATAAATTTACTGTTTTTACCGGCGCTGGTGGCGGAATAATGGAAGCGGCTAATCGCGGCGCTTTTGAGCTTAATGGAGAATCGGTTGGAATGAACGTTCAGCTTCCGAAAGGACAAACAATGAATAAGTATGTTAATCGGCCGATTAGTTTTTATTATTTTTTTACCAGAAAAGTAATGCTCTCTTTTGGCCGCTGTGGTTATGTCTTTTTTCCGGGCGGTTTTGGCACTCTTGATGAATTTTTTGAAATGGTTACCCTGGTTCAGACCAAAAAACTTCCTTACCATATTCCGATTATCGCAATCAGTAAATCTTATTGGCAGCCATTGTTTGACTGGCTGGAAAAAGAAGTTTATGAAAAACAGAGAGCGATTAGCAAACAAGACTTAAAGAGCTTCCATTTGGTTGATTCGGCTGAACAGGCATTTAGAATTATTAAAAAAAATTATTCTAAATAATGAATAAAAAAATTCGTATTTTTACAACCCCGGCCTGTCCTTATTGTTTTACTTTGATGGAATTTTTCAAAGAGCGCAATATTGAATTTGAAGAAATAGATGTTTCCCAAGACGAAAAAGCGAAAGAGGAGATGATTACCAAATCAGGAAAAATGGAAGTGCCGATTGTAGAAATAGATGGGGAAATTGTGATAGGGTTTGACAGACCAAAGGTATTAGATCTTTTAGGAATAAAAGATTAAAAGGCACAAACCCCGCAATGATTTGCATTTTTATGGCAGCAGATCAAAAAATAAGCCGAGAAACAGAAGTGAATTTTGAGGACCAAGAAATAAAAATCGGGTTTGATATTGATGGAGTGATTGCTGATTATCCGGCCCCAATAAGAAAGATGATAGATAAAAAAATTCCAAGCTTTTTTCCAAACAAAAAAAACTTAAGGGAATTATCATCTTATGAGATAGATAAATTATATGATTTTATATTAGGAGAATCGCCGTGCGGGAAAGAAATTATCAGCCGTATTTATAAAAACAGAAAGCCCAACAAGCCTATGGTTGCTTTAATGAACGAGTTAAGAGAGCAGGGATGCGAGATTTATTTAATTACCGGATTTTCTGACAAAGAACTGGCGACTAAATGGTTAAAAAAACACAAAATTGAGGGATATAGAGGGCTTTTTACCAGAAGAAAAGGAGGGGCAATGATAGAACACAAGATAGAAAAAATAAAAGAATTAGGCATAAAACTTTTTATTGATAATTCAAAAGAAATTATAAAGGCGTTGCCTTCAGAAGTAAAGGGAGTCTATTATCAAGAAACAAAAACAAGGCATTTAGAAGAAATAATAAAGGAAATAAGACAAGGGGTTGCTGAATTAAAAAATGAAACAAGAAATGAATTAAGAAATGAAACAAGAAATGAATTTAGAACAAGCAGAGAAACAAGAACATTAAATTTATGACTAAAATTGCGATAAATGGTTTTGGGAGAATTGGTCGAGCTGTTTTTAAGAGGATTTTGGATAATCACCCGGATTTGGAAGTGAAGGGAATAAATGATTTGACTGATGTCAAAACATTAGCCCATCTTTTGCAATATGATTCTGCGTATGGAACTTATAAAAGAAAAATAGAAACATTTGAAGAATCATTTTTAATTGACAACAAAAAAATAAAGATTTTCAAAGAAACAGACCCTTCTAATTTGCCCTGGCAAGAAATGAAAATTGATATTGTCCTTGAATGTACAGGCCATTTTACTGATTGGGAAGGAGCTAATAAACATCTTATTGCCGGCGCAAAAAGAGTAATAATTTCCGCGCCAGCCAAATCCAAGCCCGGAGAGCCGGAAGTACCTCTTTTTGTTCTTGGGGTAAATGAAGAAAAATACGTTCCAGAAAGGGACAAAGTGATTTCAATGGCTTCCTGCACTACCAATTGTTTAGCTCCGATTGTTAAAGTCCTTGATGATAATTTTAAGATAATCAAAGGATTTATGACCACTGTTCACGCCTATACTAATGACCAGCGAATTTTAGATTTACCGCACAAGGACTTAAGAAGAGCGAGAGCAGCGGGATTGAATATTATTCCAACCACTACTGGCGCGGCAAAAGCGATTGGCAAGGTTATTCCGAAGCTTGAAGGAAAATTAGACGGCATTTCTTTGCGCGTTCCTGTTTCTATTGTTTCAATTTTAGATTTGATTTGCGAAGTGGAAAAGAGAGCGACAAATGAACAAGTAAATAACGCTTTCAGGCAAGCCTGCCAGCAAGATAAATTAAAAGAAATTCTAAAAATAGAAGATGCCCCTTTGGTTTCTTCTGATTATATTGGCAATTCTTTTTCTGCTATTGTTGACGCTGATTTAACTATGGCTGATGATAATTTAATCAAAGTTGTTGCCTGGTATGATAATGAATATGCTTATGCCTGCCGTTTAGCTGAATTTGCTGAAATATAACATAGGTCATACCTCATTAGGCACAACGGCCTTGACAAGGTTTTTGCAAATGTTTATAATTACAATGAAAGGGGTCATACTCCAGGAGTCATACCCTGCAAATCATTGCGGGGTATGACCCCAAGATAAAATGAATATCTTTTCAAAAATAATTCTGTTATTCGTCTTGGTTTTTGTTTTTGCAATTGCCGGGTTTCAGAACCAGGCATTAATGTCAGAGGACTTGACGCCTGAGCAAAGACGCGAGGCGCGCGAGGTGCTTAAACAAAAGTTAAAAAGGTATGAGCAGAAGATTGCCCAATATGACAAAGATATTGCCAAAACCGAGAAAGAAAAGAAAACCCTTCAAGGAGAAATTCGTGCGTTGAGAAACAGAATAAGCAGATTAGACCTTCAAATTCGTCAGGGCAATATAATGATTGAAGGCATTGAATCGCAAATAGGGGATACTGAAGATTCAATTATTAGAACTTCATTGGAAATTAAAAACTCAAAACAGGGCTTGGCAAATATTTTACAGGTTATTCACAAAAAAAATCAAAAATCTCTAATAGAGATTCTTTTCTTGGAAGCAAAACTTTCTGATTTTTTTAGCCATTTGGTTGCTTTGGAAACTTTGAATCTTGAAAATCAAGAAATTCTATCGCATATAATAAATCTTGAAAAATATCTTGAAAATCAAAAACATGCCCTGAACACAGAAAAACAAGAGCTTGAGGGAGTAGTTGCTATTCGGATACTTCAGAAACAAGAAGGCGCATCAGCAAAAAGAGGGCAAGAACGGTTATTAAGAATGACTAAAACAGAACATCAGAGATATCTTAGAGCAAAAGAGGAAAAGGCAAAAAAAGCAGCTGAAATCAGAGCCAGAATTATTGAGTTAGTGGGCATACCAGACGCGGCTCAACTTTCTTTTGGAGAGCTTTTAAGTTTGGCTAAATTGGTTGAAGGACAAACCGGAATAAGACCGGCTTTTCTGTTGGCAATTATTACCCAAGAATCAGCGCTTGGAAGAAATGTTGGTCAGTGTTCTTTAAGTACTGAAGGCATAAAAACAGGTGAAGGTGTGTGTATCAGAACAGGGAAAAGGGCAATTAGGACAATGAATCCAAGGCGAGATGTGCCGCATTTTTTGAACATCACCAGAGAATTAGGTATTGATACATTTAGAACTCCTGTTTCTTGCGTTATGTGGCGAAGGGAAAGACCAGTTGGCTGGGGAGGCGCAATGGGTCCGGCCCAGTTTATTCCTTCAACCTGGGTAAATCGCCGTCATATATTAGAGCCGTTTGTTCAAGGAACTCCAAATCCTTGGAATGTTAATCATGCTTTTTTAGCTTCGGCTTTATATCTAAGAGATTTAGGCGGTCAAACTAATGAGAGAAGAGCGGCGCTTCAATATTTTGCCGGAGAAAACTGGGCAAACCCTAGATTTGCTTTTTACGGGGATCAAGTAGTAAGACGGATAAATTGCCTTCAGACATTTATTGACCATCAGACAATTACTTCTTTTTGCGAGCAGCTGATTTTTATCCCAAAATAGACTTTGGAGACTTTAAAGCTTTAACAATTGGCTTAAGATTGCCGTTCATAATGTCTCCAAGGTTGCGCCAAGATTTTTTAATCCGGTGGTCGGTAATCCTGTTTTGCGGAAAATTATAGGTTCTGATTTTTTCCGCTCTTTTTGCCCATTTTATCTGGGCTTTTCTTTTTTCTCCCATTTTAGTAAAATCTTCAGCCTCTCTTTTTTCTAAAATTTTAGCTTCTAAAATAGTCATTGCGTTTTCTTTGTTTTGTAATTGATTTCGTTCATTTTGGGAAGCGACAACTATGCCAGTAGGCAAGTGGGTGATTCTTACCGCTGTTTCTCTTTTGTTAACATGCTGGCCGCCAGGCCCGGAAGAGCGAAAAAAGTCAATTTTTAAATCCTCGGGCTTAATTTTCATTTCTGTTTTTTTTGGTTTTAGCAAGACAGCCACTGAAACAGTAGAGGTATGAATTCTCCCCATTTTTTCAGTCCTGGGTATTCTTTGGACCCGATGGATTCCTCCCTCGTTTTGGATTTCAGAGAACACATTGCCGCCGGAGAGCTCAAACGCAATTTCTTTGAATCCGTTAAGTTCTGTTGCCCGAGAGTTTAAAACTTTTTGTTTCCAATTCCGCAAAGAAGCGTATTTTGAATACATTTTATAAAGGTCAGCCGCGAACAAAGAGGATTCCTCTCCGCCGGTCCCGGCCCTAATTTCTATAATGGCGGTATTAGGCAGGCCTTCGGCGCTTTTCTTTAATGTTTCAGAATTATTTTTATTTTCCTTGTCTTCCAAGTCCGGGGGTTTGGAAACGCAGTCTTCCAAATCTTGTTTTAGTTCGGCTTGTCTTTCTTGAAGCTGAATTATTTCAGTTTCCGCCAAAGAAATAAATTCAGGGTCTTCTTTTGATTTTAAGATTTCTTTATTCTCTTCAATTTTATTTCTTACTTCTTGAATATCTTGCGATTTGGCAATAATTTTTTCAAGAAAATTTTTCCTGTTCAAAAGCTTTTCAAATTTGGTCAAATCAGAAATCAATTCAGGGTCGCTGAGCTGATTAAGTAATTTATCGTATTCTTGCTTTATGTCTTCTATTTCAGGCATTCTTTTTTGAGGATTGTTTTTTTGCCAGCCGTTTTTGAAATTTTTCTACCCTTCCCATAGTGTCAATAATTTTTTCTTTTCCGGTATAAAATGGGTGGCATTTAGAACAAATTTCAATTTCAATGAATTCCTTAGTTGAACCGACAATAAAAATATTCCCACAGGCGCATTTGACTTCTGCGTTTGGATAATATTTGGGGTGAATGTTTTTTTTCATAATAGATTCCGCGCTCCTTGGAAACGAATTTGGAAACGAAGGAGCTATTTTTTATTATAGCAGAATTTGGTAAAAATACAAAAGAAAACATTGACATTAATTTGGGATGTGGTAAGTTAGGAATACTATGGCAGAGACAAAAAAGAAAGCAAAAATAAATGTTCCAAATCTTGTCAGATTTGGAACAATAAAAAATGTAAAGCTTGACACCAAAGAGATGATTCAATCCGGCTTGCATCTTGGCCATCGGACCTCGCGAACTCATCCCAAGATGGGGCCGTATTTATGCGGGACCAGAAATACGATTCATATTATTGATCTGGAGAAAACAGTTACCAAATTTAGAGAAGCTTTGGATTTTATAAAACAAATAATTTCTGAAAAGAAAATTTTACTTTTAGTAGGGACAAAAATCCAGGCAAAGGATTTGGTCAGGGATACGGCTGAAGAATGCGGGCTTCCTTATGTTAATGAAAGATGGATAGGAGGGAGCTTGACTAATTTTGAAATTATCAGGAAGAGAGTGAAATATTTTAATGAATTAGAGACAAAGAAAAAACAGGGAGAACTGGAAAAATATACAAAAAAAGAAAGAGCTAAAATTGATCGTGAACTGCAAGGCCTGGAGAAAAGATTTGGCGGAATAAAAAATTTAGAAATACTGCCGGACGCAATTTTTGTTTTGGATATGAGGAAAGACGCTTTAGCGATAAAAGAATCAAGAATGAAGGGGATTAGAACTATTGGGGTGGCTGATACCAATGTTGATCCAAATTTGGTTGATTATCCCATTCCCGGAAGCGATGACGCTGTAAGCTCAATAAGATATGTTCTTACTAAAGTTAAAGAAACAATCCAAAGCGTAAAAAAAGTTTTATGATTTCTATTGAACAAATTAAACAATTAAGAGAGGAGACAGATGTTTCTGTTACTGAATGTAAAAAAGCGTTAGAGCAAGCAAAGGGAGATTTAGGAAAAGCAAAGGAAATTTTAAGAAAAATGGGCCGGGATTTAGCTGGAAAAATAACGGAGAAAGAAGCAAAACAGGGAATTGTCCATAGCTACATTCATTCAAACAAGAAAATCGGCGTTCTTTTAGAGATTCGCTGTCAAACAGATTTTGTCGCTAAAAGTCAAGATTTTCAGAAATTGGCTAATGAACTATGCTTACAGATTGCCGCAATGAAACCTTTGTTTATAAAAGAGCAAGATATTAATGAAGAGCTTTTAAGTGTTGAGAGAAAAATTTTTCAAGAGCAAATTACTGACAAACGCAAACCTCAAGACGTAATTGACAAAATTGTCGCTGGAAAATTGGAAAGATATAAAAAAGAAATTTGTTTAATGTCTCAACCCTGGATAAAAGATGGAAAGAAAATAGTTAAGGATTTGATTGATGAATACATTGCCAAGTTTGGAGAGAATATTGTGGTAAGGCGGTTTGCCAGACACGAAATTTAAAATTAACTTTCATAGTCTTCCAAACCACGAAGGGGTTTGGAAACGAAGTCTTCCAAACCACGAAGGGGTTTGGAAACGAAGTCTTCCAAATCCGTAGGAGTCTTCCAAACCACGAAGGGGTTTGGAAACGAATTTGGAAACGAAGAGTTTTGAAGAAAATGGAACTAATTGCGAATATAATTTTATTTGGCAGTATAATTGGTATGGGCGCAATTTTATTTCGGAAAATTCCTTTATTGGTTGAATTGCCGGAAAATGTCTTTTATTGGCCGCGAGAAACTTTGGTAAGATTTGTTAGCAGAATAAAAAACCTGTCTTTTTTCAAAATTTCTTTTAGAGAAACTCTACTTCAGAGAATACTTTCTCATTTTAGGGTTTTAATTTTGAAAATAGAAAATAAGACCTTTGTCTGGCTTCAAAAATTAAGAGAAGAATCTCAAAAGAAAAAAGCCGGGCAAGGCGATAAATATTGGCAGGAGATAAAAAAAACAACCAATAAAGAAGAAGAAATTAACAAGGATTAATGCCTGTTCGCCATTACATAAACCGAGGCAGCTCAATGGGGGAGTCCCCCTTTTTTGCGCCAGGGTAGCTCAATGGAAGAGCAATGGTTTTGTAAACCATAGGTTGGAGGTTCAAATCCTCTCCCTGGCTTAAGGGGTCTAACCCCGCAAGGCACAAACAAAAACCTTGACAAAGATAGAATAATTGTTATTATAGAAATTGAAGATGAAAGGAAAATCTTTATTCTTTTTAGCTCTTGTAATTTTGTTTTGTTTCGGGGTTTTTGGATTAACAGAGGTTGGGGCAGTTGTTTTTGAAAACCCTTTTGCGGCTGAGGATTTTCAGGAGTTTGTTGACAGAATAGTTGGTATTGTTTGGGTGATTGCGATTGTTATTGTTCCGGGATTAATAATTCTTGGCGCTTTTTATCTGCTTACTTCTTTTGGCGATCCTGCAAAGATTAAAGTTGGCCAAAATATAATTTTATACACTGTAATTGGATTTGTGATTATTATGGTTTCCGGTGGAATAATTGATCTGTTAAGAGGAGAAATTTTAGAGATAGGACATCCACGGGAGAGAAACAGGGTTGTTGGACCAGCGCCAGGGCAAGAAGAGATAGTGCCACCGCCAGAGCTGCCGTCAGAGACAGCGCCACCGCTAGTGCCAGAAAGGTTTGCTCGTCTTTCAGATAGAAGATATCGTGGTGATTTTCGTGAAAGGTATCCTGATGGCAGATATTGCCCAGCAGGTTATGGAATGTGTACTCTTGTTGGGGAAAAAACAATTCGTGAAGGAGATTTAGGCAAACCTCTTGCTTGGATTGATGGCGGTCCCTATCATTGTAGGAATTGGACAGCTTGGGTTATTCCTTTGCAACCAGACATCCGCGGAACAACAATGAAGGTTAAGCAGGATCGGTCTGTACGAGAAACCAGCATAGGGTGTGGCGCTATCTTGTATATCTGGTGTTGTCCGCAATAGTAAATTTTAGTCGCCTCTATGCCCTATAACTCAATTGGCAGGGCAATGGATTCTTAATTCGTAAATTTAGGTTCAAGCCCTGGCGCGAATAAATTGCGATTTTATAAATTTACAAAAATGAAACTTTTAAAAACTATAATTTTTATATTGATTATCATTGTTTTTGCTGGTTATTGGTCCTTAGAATCAGCGCAGGAACTTTCTGCCTTGAGTGCTGAAGCCCGGCTTCAGAATCCTCTTGGTGCCGAAACCATTGAAGAATTTATTCATCTTTTAATAAATTTTATCTGGAGAGTTTCTATTATTGTTGCGCCGGCATTAATAATTATTGGTGCTTTCTATTTCTTGTTTTCTTTTGGTAACCCAGAGAGAATTAAGGCCGGTCAAAAAATAATTTTATACACTATAATTGGATTTGTGATTATTATGATTTCCTGGGGAATAATTGATCTGTTAAGAATTACGCTTGGGAGAGAGGGGACTTGACAAAAATTTTTAGATAAGTAAGATGAAAAAGCAGAAATCAAGGAGAGTTCTTTGACAATTGAGACTGAACGAAAAGAAGATTTAATTTGAACAAAAAGAAGATTCTTTATCGTTCATTTAGTTTTTTAGAGTTGTCCTGAATACGCACAGATCAACACAGCTATTCTGTGTAAATCTGTGTTTTATTGAGAGTTTGATCTTGGCTCAGGATGAACGCTGGCGGCGTGGATAAGGCATGCAAGTCGAACGCCGAGCACTCAATTCGTTGAGTGCTCGGAGTGGCGAACGGGTTAGTAATACGTAGATACATACCGTTAACACAAGTATAACCTATTGAAAGATAGGCTAATCCTTGATAGCCCGGGTACTCAGTTTGATGAGCGCTCGGTAAAGGTTTTGAATAATCAATTCCGGTTGACGATTGGTCTGCGGTCTATCAGCTTGTTGGTGAGGTAATGGCTCACCAAGGCAATGACGGATAGGCGGTGTGAGAGCATGACCGCCAACAGGGGCATTGCGATACGGGCCCCACTCCTACGGGAGGCAGCAGCCGAGAATATTGGTCAATGGGCGAAAGCCTGAACCAGCGACGCCGCGTGCTTGAAGAAACCCTTCGGGGTGTAAAGAGCTTTTCTGGAGGAAGAATATTTATATGACTGTACTCCAGGAATAAGGGGGTGCTAACTCTGTGCCAGCAGCAGCGGTAATACAGAGCCCCCAAGCGTTATCCGGATTTATTGGGCGTAAAGAGTCTGTAGGTGGCCAGGAAAGTCTTTGGTTAAATACCCAGAGCTTAACTTTGGGAATGCCTAAGATACTTCTTGGATAGAGGACGTTAGGGGCTGGCGGAATGGTCGGTGTAGGGGTGAAATCCGTTGATATCGATTGGAACCCTAAAAGCGAAGGCAGCCAGCTGGGGCGATCCTGACACTGAGAGACGAAAGCGTGGGGAGCAAAAAAGATTAGATACCTTTGTAGTCCACGCCGTAAACGATGGACACTAGCTATTTGAAGTGTCGACCCTTCAAGTGGCGAAGCTAACGCGTTAAGTGTCCCGCCTGGGAAGTACGGCCGCAAGGCTAAAACTTAAAAGAATAGACGGGGATTCACACAAGCGGTGGACCATGTGGCTTAATTCGACGATAAGCGAGGAACCTTACCAGGGCTTGACACCCTGATGAAATCCTAATGAAAGTTAGGACTACCCACAAGGACATCAGGGCAGGTGTTGCACGGTCGTCGTCAGCATGTATCTTGAGACGCACCCTTAAATGGGGTAACATGCGCAACCCCTATTGCTTGTTTTATTTGTCAAGCAAAACCGCCCCCTCCTAACTTTTTGAAAAAATATATCCAAACAATTTTTAGTTATTATAAAAAAGAAGAATAATTCAAAAAGTTAGGAGGGGGAGGAAGGTGGGGATGACGCCAGATCAGCGTGACCCTTTGATGCCCTGGGCTGCACACGTGGTACAATGGCTGCTACAATGGGTTGCTAAGGCGCAAGCCGGAGCTAATCCCATCAAAAGCAGTCTCAGTTCGGATTGAGGTCTGCAACTCGACCTCATGAAGCCGGAATCGCTAGTAATCGCATATCAGCCATGGTGCGATGAATATGTTTCTGAATCTTGTACTCACCGCCCGTCACACTAGGGAAGCCGGCAGTAGCCGAAAACCCGCCCTCTATGCTGTATGGCAAAGTTAATAAAAAAACAACAGTCTTCCAAACCGAGCACTCAACTTTGAGTGCTCGGTTTGGAAACTTTATTTTATTGCTTTGTTAAACATGATAGTAAAAACATAGAGCTTAGGGGGCGGGGCTAAGCTAAGGTCGGTAACAAGAGTGAAGTCGTAACAAGGCACCGGTAGGGGAACCTGTCGGTGGATCATCACATTTTAAATTTTTCTAAATTATATTTAGGAAAATTAGCGTCGATTAGGATTGATGGTTGAGAATTCTATTATCAATCCTATGGCATTGATCGAACGCCATAAAGATCGATTGTTCACCCGCCTAAATTTTCTTCGGAAAACTTAGGCGGATTCAGGGCAACTCTAAGAAACTAAAATTATTAAAACTCGCCTCCTCTTTGTTAAAATTAAAAAAGAGGGAGCGAGTTTTTTAATTACCTAAGTCTTCCAAACCGAGCACTCAACACATTGAGCGCCTGGTTGGAAACTTTAACTTGATTTCTAATTTCTGATTTGTTAATATTAAACTTACGAGGATTTATTTGGGTGTACAGTTCAGCTGGTTAGGGCGCTCCGCTCTTTTATGGGTGTGTAGTTCAGTGGTAGAACGCCATTCTGATAAAATGGAGGTCGTAGGTTCAATTCCTACCACACCCACAGAAAAAGGACGGGAGGGATGGGGATGTCCGTGGTTCGGGTTCACGCACGCTCACTAAATACTAAATTAAGTAGATTGGCAGACGGGCCGTTAGCTCAGTTGGTAGAGTACCTGTTTTGCATACAGGGGGTCGCCAGTTCGAATCTGGCACGGTCCACCAAGGTAAATGTTCGCGCTACTCAGTGTTTTGGATAGAAAAATTTGGGTGGCCTCGGAGAAAATCTTCAAAGCTCATTGGTTTTTTCCCTTCTAATTGGACCTGCTTAATTATCAGTTTATTTTGGACAGCTTCTGCTTTTAATATTTTCAATATTTTTCCCTTATAAATAGTATAAGTTCCTGGCCAGGGGTCAAAAGCCCTAATTTGTCGCTCAATTTCCTGAGCTGATTTTCTCCAATCAATTCTACCATGCTCCCGAGTCAAAATTTTGGTATAAGTAGCTCTTTTTTCATCTTGGGGTTTTGGTTTTGCGTCACGTTTAATCCATCTGGGAATAGTTTCAACAAGAAGATTAGCTCCCAATTCTGCTAATTTATTATGTAATTCTTTGTAAGTTATTTTTGAATTTTGAATCTCAAATTTCAAATTTGCGACTATGCCGCCGTGGTCTATTTTGGTATCCATCAAGATAATGGTTACCCCGGTCTTTTTGTCGCCGCTTAAAATAAAGGATTGAATAGGGGAGGGGCCGCGATATTTTGGCAAAAGCGAAGGGTGAACATTCAAACAGCCATATTTGGGGATATCAAGAATTTCTTTTGGCAAAATTTGGCCATAAGCTGCAAGCACGATAAGATCCGGCTTGATATTCAAAAAGTTGGACATCGCATGTCCAACTTTTATATTGTATCTTTGAGCGACAATTTGGACTGCTGACGGAGTCAAAATTTGTTTCCTGCCTACTGGTTTATCGGGAGCAGTAATAACGCAACAAACATCAAACAAAGAAGAGCGAATAATAGTTGTTAAAATAGTAGCGGCAAAATCAGGAGTGCCCATAAATACAACTTTAGGCTTTATTGTTCGTTGTTCATTGTTCATTGTTCGTTGAGTGCGCGCCTAAGGGGTCAGACCCCGTTATTATTTTACGATTCGCCATTCTATCTCCTCTTTTTTGCCGGCAAATTCTAACCATTCGCCGGCTTCATCAATCACATACCATTTTTTCTTGGTTTCTGACCAAATCATTAGATTTCCAAGAAAATAGGGCTTTTTGACTATTTCTTTTGGTTTTAGCCGGTCCAATTCCAGCCACTTCTTAAAAACCGTTTCAATGGCGTAATCCAATTCTCTTGTTTTTGCCCATTGAGCCACTTTATCAATGGCTTTTTTCGCTTTTTCTATTGAGCCGGCCAATTCCAAAAGCTGTTTTGCCGGTTTGGTATAACGAGAATAAATTATTTTTCTCTTTTTCGCGCTCTTTTTAATTTCATCTAAATTTAATCCTTTTGTTTCAAAATAATGAGTAATAATCTGGCGAATAGCGGTTTCTTGTTTTAGTTTAGTATAATAATCAATTTTGCCTTTTTTCAAAAATTCTTCAATTTTTTTGGCAATGCTTTTGCCAATACTCGGTATTTTTTCTAACCCTTTTAGTCCCTTTTCTTGATATATTTCAGCAATATCCTCTTTTAAATTTTCCAATGAATAAGCTGCCTTTTGATAGGCCTTTGGTTTGAAAGCGACGCTGTTTATTTCCAGCATCTCGCTTATTTCCTGCAATATTTTGGCGATTTTTTGATTTGTCATATTTCTAATATTCCGAGAACACTTTTCGGCATTATTGATATTTTTCAACAGTAAACTTATAAATTAGGATTTTTTCAAAGGAAGGATTTATTCCGGCTTTTTGACAGGCAATTGAGATTTGTTTTTCAATCGTATCTATACCATCTAAATCGGGAAGTAAAAGACCGGTTTTTGCTACAAAATGACCATTGAAAACAACGTCATCACTATTGGGCTGAGTTATCGGCGCTGTTTTTACAATTATACCAAATTTTTTGGGATTCACCTTGTCAAATAAAATCTTTCGGATTTTGGGCGAAGCCAATTTGACAGGGTCAACTTCCATAACCAATTCGGGATAACTCAAAACATAAACCATATAAGAAAGATGGGATTGTTATTGATTATTTTTCTCCTACTAATTGACCGCAGGCAGCCCTAATCTCTCGACCGAAACGATAACGTTGGGTTACGTCAACGCCTTGTTTCTCCAAAATATCTTTGAATTTTTTAATTTTCCAGCCAGGAGAAGGACTGAATCCGGAATGACCAATTGGGTTAAACGATATCAGATTAACAAAATACAGAGGTTTTTTCAAAATTTTAACCAATCCCTCGGCCTGCTCCGGAGAATCGTTTACCCTGTCAATCATCAGGTATTCAAACATCACCCTTCTTTTTGTTTTTTCAATGTAATCATCAACCGCCTTTAAAACTTTTTCAATGGGATATTTCTTGTTTATCGGCATTAATTTATCCCTCAATTCATTATTGGAAGCATGCAGTGAAATGGCCAAATTTACTTGCAATTTTTCTCTGGCCAGTTTCTTAATTCCTTCCGTAATGCCGCAGGTAGAAATGGAAATGTGTCTGGCGCCCAAATTAAACCCGTCTTTATCGTTAAAAATCTTTATCGTTTCTAAAACGTTATCATAATTTAAAAACGGTTCTCCCATGCCCATAAAAACGACATTAGTTATTTTTTCCTTGTCTTTTTTAAGGGAACGGGCAAAATATAAAACCTGATCAATTATTTCCCAGCTTGTTAAATTTCTTTTGAACCCTTGCTGACCGGTGGCGCAAAACTGACAATCCATCGCGCAGCCAACTTGCGAAGACAGACAGACCGTAATCCTACCGTCAACATGCCGCATTAAAACCGACTCTATTTTGAAACCGTCTTTTAATTTGAAAAGAACCTTGCCAGCGGATTGATTATCTTTTGAAACCAGTATTTTTTCTGCTTTTAATTCTGAAATTGAACATTTCTCAGATAATTTCTGGCGCAAATTTTGGGGCAAAGTAGTAATTTCATCCCAATTTTGAATTAAATCCTTGAAAATCGCTTTTTTAACTTGTCTCAAACGGAAAGAAGGTTCGCCCCTCAAAACCTTTTCCAATTCTCTTAAGTTCATGATTTTAAACTTGCGACTAAATACCCGACCCCGAAAGGTCCTTCATAGGATAAAATTTCTGCCTGCCAATCTTCATCAGCTGCCTCTAAAATTCCCAGTATAAAGCAAATAGACCTTAATCCGCATTCGCCGGCTTCAGGATACATTTCATCTAATTTTAAAATTGTTTCAATGTCCTTTTTCCTCAAAGCATCTATTAAAGCTTTGTCAAATTTCGGACCATTTTGATGAAAACCATAGGGGCCATCTTGTTTTAAACAATGAGATAAATCCCCAGACGCAACCACCGCACATTTAAGAGATTTAGCAGAGACCCTGTCTCTGTAAACTCTTTTGCCTTGTTCGAAATAAAATTTTGGCGATTCGGTTCCGATTAAATATGTTTCAATTTCTCCTTTGAAATCTTTAGCTAGAAAAAATAGGGGAACATTAAAACCCCAATCTAGATGAGGAGCGGAAATGATTATTGAATCGGGATTTGATTCTTTTAATTTTTCGCCAAGCAATTCCAAATTTTCAATCGTCTTTTTTACTTCTTCCCGGTCTTTTTTTGAACCTATTGAGGGAAGAAATATTGGCGGATGGGGGGAAATACAAGCGAAAATAATCATAGAATTTAGAATATAGAATCTAGAAAATAGAAATTATTTAATGATAATATCCAGATTTTCTCCGCATTTTGGACATTGGCCGCTTTTGTCATAACGGGAAATAACATAACCCGCTCTATTAATTGCTAAGGTATTGCATTTTGGACAAAAAGTATCTTCAGAAGGCAGGCCGGGCACATTTCCGGTATAAACATATTTCAAACCTGTTTCTTTGCCAATTCTATAAGCCGTTTCCAGGGTTTCAACCGGGGTGTCGGCTAAGTGTTGCAATTTCCAAGAAATAGCGCCGGAAAATCGGCTGATATGCCAAGGGATTTCAGAACCCAGCTCGGTCTTAATAAATTTGGCAATTTCTCTGAACATTTGTTCTGAATCAGACAACATGGGAATTGCCAGAGTTGTCACCTCAAGCCAAATATTTTTATTCTTTAATTGCTTTAGAGTATCTAAAACCTGTCCAAGCCGACCACCGCAATTTTTAATATAGAATTCGTCGGAAAAGCCCTTTAAATCAACATTAGCCGCATCCAAATAAGGATAAATTAAATCAAATAATTCTTTTGACCAAAAACCGTTGGTCACCCAGTTGTTTTTTAAACCTTCTTTTTTGGCCAATTTCATTGTTTCTAGGGCATATTCGCTAAAAATAGCCGGTTCCGTGTAAGTGTAAGAAATGCTTGGCAATTTGTTTTTTATTGCCAATTCCACAATTCTTTCCGGAGGAAAATCTTCTCCCGTAATTTCTTTTTTATTTTTGAAATTTTGGGAAATACCCCAGTTTTGGCAATTCAAGCAAGAAAAATTACAACCAACCGTGGCAACGGATAAAGAACAACTTCCCGGCAGAAAATGAAAAAAAGGCTTTTTCTCAATGGGGTCAATGTCTACGGCAATAGCTTTACCGTAATTCAGGGCGTATAATTTACCGTCCCGGTTTTCTCTCACTCCGCAAATTCCTCTTTTTCCCGGCAAAACAAGACAATAGTGGCTGCAATTTTGGCATTGCACCTTTTTATCCTTTAATTTCTTATAAAGATGAGCTTCTTTTTTCATACTTTAATTTTATCTTAAATAATGATATAATTCAATCGTAATTTTTAATTTTTCGCTTTTAATTTTTAACTTGACTGAACCGCCGAAGGCGGTGAAAGAACATGCGCCATAGAATTTTTACTGCCATAAATTTACCGGAAAATATAAAAAATAAACTGGCGGAATACCAGGTTAAATGGCCCGAACTGCCTATTAGGTGGACACTAAAAGATAATATCCATATTACTTTGGAATTTTTGGGTTATATTTCAAACGATGAGCTTTTAGATGTCTTAAAAAAAACAAGAGAATTAGCTTCAAAACAGAAACCCTTTTCAATAACCCTTAATAAGATATGCTATGGGCCTCCTAAAAAGATGCCGCCTAAAATGGTTTGGGTTGTTGGGGAGAGAATTAAAGAGTTTAATCTAGTACCCCATATTACCCTGGGGCGAATTAAAATCTGGGAATTCAAGCAAATTGAGCCCGAAGAAAGGCCGGAAGTCAATGAAGAGATAAATCTAAAATTTGAAGTAAATTCAATTGAAGTGATGGAAAGCGTATTAAAAAAAGGAGGGCCAGAATATATAATATTAGAATCATGTCAATTCCAAAACTAAAAATTCATTTTATCGGCATTGGCGGGATTGGGGTTTCAGCTTTAGCAAGGTATTACCTTACTAAAGGTTATCAAATAACTGGTTCGGATTTGAATTCTTCTGAAATTACCAAAGCCCTAGAAAAGAAAGGGGTAAAAATTTTTATTGGCCAAAAAAATAAAAACATATCTAAAGATATAGATTTAGTGATTTATAGTCCGGCAGTTAGGCCAAACAATTTAGAACTTAAAAAAGCAAAAAAACTTGGAATTAAGTGTCAAAGTTATCCTCAAGCCCTTGGCGAATTAACAAAACAATATTTTACTATTGCTATTTCCGGCACCCACGGAAAAAGCACAACAACAGCTATGCTTGGGCTTTTGCTAGTTAAAGCCGGCTTAGATCCGACGGTAATTGTCGGGACAAAAGTTAAAGAATTCGGAGATAGTAATTATAGGGCAGGGAAGCCTATTCAACAAGCTCAGGGTAAAATCCAATATTTGGTTATTGAAGCCTGCGAGCACGAAGAATCTTTTTTAAATTATTCTTCTGACATTGCAATAATTACCAATATTGAACCAGACCATTTGGATTATTTTAAAAATTTTAACAATGTTAAGAAGGCATTTATTAAATTTGCTAAAAAATTAAAAAAGAACGGCATATTGATTACTCAAAGCGAATACAAAAATTCAAAAGACGAGAAAAAATTAAAGAAGATTTTGAATATACCGGGAAAACATAATGTGGATAATGCCCTGGCAGCTTTAGCAGTAGCCAGAGCCTTAAAAGTTTCAGATAAGATTAGTTTTAATGCCCTGTCAGAATATCGCGGTTCCTGGCGGAGATTTGAAATAAAAAAAGGAGTAATTAATGATAAGCAAATAACAATCATTTCAGATTACGCGCACCATCCAACAGAAGTAAAAGCTACTTTAAGGGCAGCTCGCGAAAAATGGCCAAAAAAAGAAATTTGGTGCGTTTTTCAGCCACATCAATACCACCGAACCCATTGTTTTTTTAATGATTTTGTTAAAACTCTCAGAGAAGCGCTGGTTGATAAAATTATAATTACTGACATTTATGGAGTTGCTGGCAGGGAAGATAAAGAAATTAAAGAGAAAGTTAATTCTGAAAAAATGGTTAAGGCGATTAATAAATCCGAAGTAATTTATCTGCCAAAAGAAAAAATAATCAAGTATTTGCAAGAGAACCTTACAGGAAGAGAAAAGGTGATTATTATGGGAGCAGGGGATATTTATAATTTGATTGAAAAGTTTTAAATATGAAAATTAAAATTGAGCACATTCCAGTAATGCCTAAAGAGGTTATAAAATTTCTTAATATTAAAAAAAATGGCGTATATGTTGACGGGACTTTGGGCAGCGGTGGCCATTGCCAAATGATTGCGCAGCTTCTCAATAAAAAAGGAAAAATTATCGGTATTGACCAGGATATTGAAGCAATAAAATTCGCTAAGAAAAAATTAGCCGCTTTTAAGAATTCAATAAAATATGTTAATGATAACTTTGTTAATTTTGAATCTATTCTTGATAAATTAAAGATTAAAAAAGTTGACGGTGTTTTATTGGATTTGGGCGTTTCAAGCCATCATTTGGAAAATCCTGAAAGGGGTTTTAGTTTTAGAGAGAGCAAAGAAAATCTTGATTCTGAAATAGATATGAGAATGAATCAAAGCCAATCTTTAAGCGCGTATGATGTTCTCAATAAATACCAGGAAGATGAATTAAAAAATATCTTATTTAATTTTGGCGAAGAGCCTTATGCCGGGCAAATTGCTAAAAAAATTGTTCAGATACGAAAGAAACATCCTATTGTTACTATTAACGATTTATTATCTGTTATTAAACTTGCGACACCGCCAAAATATAGATTTAGCAGAAAATATGGATATTATGCCAGTAAAGTGTTTAGAGGAATTAGAATGGAGGTAAATCAGGAGCTTTTGGTTTTGCAAAAAGTAATTCCGCAAATTGTTAATAGATTAAAAAAAGGCGGCCGATTAATAATTATCTCTTTTCATTCTCTTGAAGATAGAATTGTTAAACAAAGTTTTAGAGAAATGGCTTCTGCCAAGATAGTTAAACTGCCCTTTAAAAAACCTCTTACGCCCAGCAAAAAAGAAATAATTAAAAATCCAAAAGCAAGCAGCGCTAAACTGCGAGTATTTATCAAATACAATTAGGAGTGTGAGATCCCTTGGGTTTGACCCCTTAGGCACAACAGACTTGAAGGCTTGACATTTAAAACATAACTTGTAATATGTAATAAAAGAAAATTTAATTTTCTTTAGTCTTTCAAACCGAGCACTCAACTTTGAGCGCTCGGTTGGAAACTTCAAGGTCGAACTTGGAAACGAATTTAGAAAACTATGAATAATATTCTTCTCTTTGCAGTCGCAATACTTGTTTTAGTTGGGGGATTAGCGTTTTTGTATATAAAAAGAAAAGGAAAAACCGAATCAGTAAAAGGACCAAAAGAGCCGGAAGAACCAGGGACTTCTTCAGAAACCCCGAAAAATTAAGGGTAAACCCTCCTTCTTTTTTTTGAGAAAAAAGGTTTGTAAAGAACCTATTTGTTTTTTTATTCCTGGGGTCAAACCCCAGTGGCCTGACCCCTAAACGTTCCACAAATTGATGGCGCGGTAGCCAAGTGGCTTAGGCGGCGCTCTGCAAAAGCGCATACGTGGGTTCGATTCCCGCCCGCGCCTTTACCCTGTCAGAGAAACCCTTTCTCTAACAAGGTCAATGTTCGAAACTTAAAATAGCTACCACTTCTAACGAGTTTAAAAGTGTAGGATTCGAATTAAAAAGCTTTGCCGCGGTGCTGGAATTGGTTTACAGGAGCGACTTAAAATCGCTTGGGAATTTTCCCATGTGGGTTCGAGTCCCACCCGCGGCACAAATTAAAGTTTCCAAATCCTTGCGGATTTGGAAGACTAAAGTCATTTATTGGTGAGTCTTTATATTTTGTAAAATACCCAGGCCAATAAAAAGAGAAATTAAACCACTGCCGCCATAACTTATAAATGGCAATGAAAGCCCGATAACCGGCACTATTCCTAAGTTCATGCCAATATGAATAAAGATTTGAGAAATTAATAAAAAGATAAAGCCAGCAGCAAAAAGCCGCGAGAAGTTTTCTCGCGAATTAAGCGCAATTTTAATAATCCGTTTTAAGACGAATAAAAACAGCAAAAGCAAAACTGCTACCCCTATTAGACCCATTTCTTCTGAGATGGCGGCAAAAATAAAATCTGTTTGAGGTTTTGGCAGAAAACCGTCCTGGGTTTGCGGTCCCTGGCCAATGCCTCGCCCTAAAATTTGTCCTGAACCAACAGCAATTTTCGCCTGGGCTTGCTGCCAGCCCGCTCCCAAGGGCTCAAATTGAGGAGAAACAAAACTGATAATTCTCTCTTTTTGGTAATCTCTTAACAGAAAATTCCAACCTAAAATTAGGATTAAAATTCCGCAGACAGCTAAAATTGAAAAATGACCCAGCTTTATTCCTGAAACAATCAGTATTCCAAGCCAAAGAGCAACCAAGATTATTACTGGACCTAGGTTTGGTTGAAAAAAAATTAAACTAGCCGGAAGTAAAATATAGAAACCGGAAAGAAGAATGTGTTGGACTTGATACATCCTTACGTGTCTCGTAGAAAAGTATTTAGCTAACAAGATAATTAAAACAATTTTAAAAAAGCTTATCGGGTCAATTGAAATAGGGCCAATTCTATACCAGGTTCTTACTCCTCTGATTTCCGGGCCAAAAACAAATAAGCCTGCCAGGGCAAAAAGACCTAATAAATAGAGAGCTAAAATTAAATAAGGATTATTCCGCAACACCCGATAGTCAAAAAAAGATACGGTTAGCATTAAAAAAAATCCTATTCCCAGAAACGCAAATTGTTTTTGAAAATTTAAGAAATCTCCTCTGCCAAGAGAAGAACTATAGATAGATAAAAGCCCGATACTAGTTAAAAGCAGAACAGAAATTATAAGCAGCCAATCAAGTTTTTTTAAATGAATAAATATGAACTTCATCTTATCATCTCCAGGAAATATTGTTCATTAATTGTTTTAATGTTTAAAAGTTTTGCTTTTTCTATTTTTGTCATGCCCGGCTCTTTGCCGACAACAAGAAAGTCTGTTTTAGAAGAGATTGATTCAGAGATTTCTCCTGCTAGTTCTCTAATTTTGGTTTTAGCTTGTTCTCTGGTTATTGATTCTAAACTGCCGGTTAAAACAAAAATTTTTCCTCGCAATTTTTGCCCCTTTTCTAAACTAAAAGAGATTATTTTCACGCCAACTTTTTCCAGCTTCATTAAAAACTCCAAGTTGCTTTTTTTTCTAAACCAATGATGAATTGATCTGGCAACAATCGGGCCAATATCCATTAATTTTTCTAATTCTTCAAAACTAGCTTGTCTTAAATTTTGGAGGTTTTTAAAATATTGAGCCAAATCTTTGGCTGTCTTTTCTCCAACATTGGTTATTCCAAGACAGTAAATAAAACGAGAGAAGGAAATTTCTTTTTTGGTTTGAATTGCTTCAATTAAGTTTTTAGCTGATTTGGCGGCTATGCCTTCTAAAGAAGTTAAATCTCTTTGTTTTAGTTCAAAGAGGTCAGCCGGGTCAGAAACTATTCCGGCCTCAATTAATTTGGCGATAATTTTATTGCCAAGGCCAGAAATGTCAAAACCAGACCTGGAAACAAAATGCTCAAAATACCTTTTTTGCCTGGCAAAACATCCGAGATTCTGACAAAAAAAGATTTTTCCTTGCGCTAATTTTTTAATTTCAGATCGACAGATAGGACACAAAGAGGGCATTTTAAATTCTTTTTCTTCTCCTGTTCGCAAAGTAGGCAAGACCTTGATAATGTCAGGGATAACATCGCCGGCTCTGCCAACAATAACAGTATCATTAATTTTTAGCCCTAAACGTTTTATCTCATCTTGGTTATGCAGGGTTGCTCTGGTAATAGTTGCTCCGCTGATTTTAACTGGCTTTAAGTAGGCAACCGGGGTTAAGGCGCCGGTTCTTCCAACCTGAACCTTGATATCTATGATTTGGCTAGTTGCCTGTTTAAGAGCGAACTTGAGAGCGATTGAACCTCGGTTAGTCTTGCCAATTATTCCTAATTTGGTAAAAATTTTATTTGAATTAACAAAAATGACAATCCCGTCAATTTCATAGGGAATTTTCTTTCTTAGTTTAGTGCAATGTTTATAAAATCTAAAAACTTCTCTTAAGTCCCTGCAGTATTTAGTATAGGGGTTGGTTTTAAAGCCGAGTGTTTTCAAAATCTGATGTTTTTCTTGGTGGGTTTTTGAATTTAAGGCGCTTTCCGGAGCAAAATCTAAATCAAAAGCAAAGAAATCAGGGCAACGAGAGGCAGTAATCTTAGGGTCTAATTGGCGAATAGAACCAGCTGCTAAGTTTCGGGGATTGGCGTAGACAGAAAGTCCGGCTTGTTTCTGTTTTTGATTTACTTTAGTAAATTCTTTTTTAGAGATAAAAACTTCTCCCCGGACAATTAAATCAATTGGGCTTTTCAACATCAAAGGAATAGCTTCAATTGTTTTCAAATTTTGAGTAACATCTTCGCCAACAAGTCCGTCCCCGCGAGTTGAACCGGTTTTCAAGAGACCGTTTTGGTAAATCAGCTCAACTGCCAAGCCGTCAATTTTTAATTCGCAAAAAAATGCGATTTGTTCGGCTTCTTTAGGAGATAAGAATTTTTTAATCCGAATTAACCAGCTATCTAAATCTTTTTCAGAAAAAGCGTCGTTTAGGGAGAGCATGGGCTGAAGATGATAAACTTTAGTAAATTTTTCTAAAGGCCTGCCAGCTACTCGTTGAGTTGGCGAATCAGGGGTAATAAATTCCGGAAATTGCTCTTCTAAATCAAAAAGCTCTTTTTTTAATGAATCAAGAGCGTTTTCAGAAATTTTCTGCTGATTAAGAACATGATATAAATAGCGGTGATGAGAGATAAGTTTTTTTAGTTTAGTAATTCGCTGTTTGGCTTTCTGTTTATTCATAAATTCCTTCAAATAAAAGTTTATCTCCTTACTTCAATCGCTCTTCTAACTTCTTTGAAAGTGCCTACTGATCTGATGCAAAAGTTAGGCGCCGGGCATTCAGGGCTAGTAGAAGCTACTCTAACATTGTATCTGGAAAAAAGGCCTCCTCCCAGGTCAAGTGTTCCCGTATAGTCTTCAGGAGGAGCGTGAGTGGAATCTAATTCTCTTTCAATTCCAGTATCAGCCGCCAAAAAAGCAATTACTGAATCTTCAAGCCGTTCAATCGCTGCAATTTGTCTAAGAAAAATCACGGACACGCCTAAAACCGAAGCCAGAACAACAACTAAAACAACAAAAGTTAGATAAAGGGCAAGTCCTTTTTCGGAATTATTAACCATTATTTTACAATATCAAGATCTCTTTGGCTAAGTGTGGTTTGAATTTTTACCGACGGAAGCAAGCCGGGTTTAGGACCAGCTCGCCTTATTTCCAGGAACAAAGTTACTCTTGGCTGGATTCTATCGATCTGGCCGAGAGTATCGATCTGGCCTGCGCCAATTAAATTAACCCTAAAAGAAACCACTTCTAAATAAGGAGGAGTTAAATACAGGGGAGCTTTGAAACGATCAGCATTGTCATTTGTAGAAATTCGTTTTTTCAGGCGCGCGCCAGATAAGAAGAATTCTTGACACAGGTTATCATCATTAATAAATCTTATTCTGTTATTAATAGGAGGATTAGTTTCAAAATTAAATCCTCTGCCAACAGTATCTAAACACTGAGTCGGGGGATGGCTTAATTCTTTTTTCGCCATTCTCAAACTTTTGCCCATATGTTCCATTAAAAAACTTGTTTGAAATAAAAGCTCCTGGGAAGCTAATGTTTTTTCTTGGGTTTCAATAACCCAGGAAAAAATCAGCATCACTATTCCTATAATAATCGTAAAAACAGTAACCGCAACTATAACTTCAACCAAAGTAAACCCTGTTTTATTATTATTTTTCATTATTTAAAACGCCAATTATGTAAATGTCCTTTAGCTCTAAGCTGATGGGTTTGTCCTCTTTCAAGCCATTCTACTAAAACAGAAACCCCTATTCTCGGCCTCCCTGCAACAGTTGATGTAGTAATCGTAATTTTTCTCCTGAATTTTGTTTGAGGGCCATGAGCGTAACTATAAAAACCAGCAGCAATATTTAAAAAACGTCCAGCGTAAGGAGTTAAAGCTGTATCACGAAAATCAGCCTCCCGATTGCCAACAATAATTCCTGTTTTCCAATCCCTTCTTTTCAGCCAGTTAGTGTCTCGAATGTTTCTGACAATTTCAACTCCTTCCTGGGCAAGATAAGCAGCGATTAAACGCGAAGAAGCGGTTTCTGTAATAATGACAATATGTTGAGTAACAGCAAAAGCAGCCAATATACCGGTTGAAAGCAAAAACAGGGCAATTGTTACTTCTATTATGGTGAACCCTCTCCTAATATTTAAATATTTCAACATTTAATCTATGCTAACTAATCCTGCTCTATTTACTCTGATAATTTTGGTTCTAAGAGGATCGGCAATTACTGCCAGAGTAATTGTTGCTTTATTCCCATCAGGCACATTTGTGCCGGATATTCTTGTTTTTGGTCTAGGAGGGCTAAAGTTTATACTTAGACGGGGCGGGGAAACACTTTGAATTTTGATGCCTGTTTCTAGTTCAATTCTCTCTACAATACTATCTCCTGCTCCCCATCTTTGATCTCCGGTACCAGTGGGAAATACATCAGCATATAAGATATAGCTTGTGCTTATGCCTTCATCTGTTAAATAAATTCCATAACCAAAAGGGACTGCGCCGTGAAACTTTTTAGCTGACATTGCCATTTCTTGCGCTCGTCTGATATTTTGGGCTAATTCATATCCTGATCTTTGAAGAGCAAACCCCTGTCCGCCAATTTTGTGATCCGGCAAAATTATTATTGTTAAAATTGCGATTACGGTAATAACCACTATTAGCTCTATTAAGGTGAACCCCTTTGTTTTTTTGCGTCTACCAAACATTTATTTACTTGGGGCTAGACCCCTGGAGTCTGACCCCTTCTGTCCTTAAATATATTATTACACCGATGCAAAAGACTTGTCAAGAGTTGTAAAAATATTATACTAAATTTATGTTTCCGAATTTTTTTAATTCTCAAACTAAAACAGTCGTCTTTGCCGCTTTTATATTAGGCGCTGCCGGTTTAGTTTCCCGGGTTCTGGGACTGATAAGAGATCGTCTTTTAGCTGGAAAGTTTGGCGCGGGCGATGAACTTGATGTTTATTTTGCCGCTTTTAGAATCCCTGATTTTGTCTATGGAATTTTAATTGTCGGCGGAATAACCGCGGTTTTTTTGCCGGCTTTTTCAGAATATTTTCAGAAAAATAAAGAACAGGCCTGGGAATTTGCCAATAATCTCTTAAATTGCTTCTTGGTTTTGCTTGTTTTCTTTTGCTTGCTCTTGTTTGCGTTTACCCCTTTTATTATTGATTTAGTAGTTCCCGGTTTTTCTCCCGAGAAAAAAGAACTTACTGTTTCCTTGACCAGAATAATGTTTTTTAGCCCGCTCTTTTTTGGAATATCCAGTATTTTTTCCGGAGTCCTGCATTACTTCAACCGATTTTTAATTTTTTCTTTGGCTCCGATTTTATACAATTTAAGTATAATTTTTGGAATCTTATTTTTAGTTCCGAATTTTGGTCTTTATGGTTTAGCTTTTGGCGTTATTTTAGGCGCGTTTCTTCAAATGCTTCTTCAAATTCCCGGCATCATCAATTGCGGATATAAATATCTTCTAATTTTACGCTTCAAAGATCCAAGAATAATCAAGGTTTTTAAATTAATGATTCCCAGAATGATTGGCGTATTTGGCTTTTATATTAACTTAATAATAGTAACTGCTATTGCTTCTGGTTTGGCTGTGGGTTCGGTCGCTATTTTAAATTTTGCCAATAATTTGCAGCGCCTGCCAATTGGATTAATCGGCATCTCTTTTGCTCTGGCTTCTTTCCCGTCCCTGTCGCTGGCATGGACAAATAAAACAAAGCAAACATTTTTTAAGAATTTTTCTTTGATTTTTCGACAAATTCTCTTTTTAATAATTCCGATAAGCTTGTTAATGTTTTTAATGCGGACTCAAATTACTCAAATTATTTTAGGGACAGGTAAATTTGGATTAGAAGAAACAAAATTAACAGCAGCTATGCTGGGAATTTTCTGTTTAGGCATTTTTGCTACTGCTTGTCTTCCATTTTTGGCTAAGGTTTTTTACTCAATAAAAGACACCAAAACTCCGGCAATAATTGCCTTGTATTCAGTGGCGCTTAATATTGTTTTATGTTTTTTGTTTGTCTGGCTTTTAGCCCCGGGAATAAGTGCGTTCCGGGAAATTATAATTAATTTTTTGAACCTTCAAGAGCTTACAGACATCTCTGTGCTTGGTTTGGCTTTAGCGCTGTCAATTTCAGGAATTTTTCATTTTTTTCTCCTTTTAATTTTTTTGAAAAAGCGGATAGAAATTGATTTTAAGGAGATTTGGCAATCTCTTAAAAAAATAGGTATCGCGACAATTTTAATGGGAATCAATGTTTGGCTGTTTAAACAGATAACAGCCCATTTAATAAATGTAGATGTTTTGCCAGCCCTTATTTTTCAAACAATTGCCTCTGGTATTATAGGAGTTTTTGTCTATCTTTTAATAGCTTGTCTTTTGAGATGCCAAGAAATTAGAAAGTTTGCGGGATCTGACCCCACTTTGTAAAAGCTTGCGTATTTGATATAATTAAAAACCAATAAAAAGAAGGGATAAAATCATGCTGATAATGACACCGCTTATTAGAATCAGCCAAACTATTTTAAATATTATTTTCTTTTTCATGGTCTTCCAAATCCCTTTGGGAGTCTTCCAAATTCGTTTCCAAATCCCAAAGGGATTTGGAAGACCCACGAAGGGGTTTGGAAACGAAGGTCTTCCAAATCCGAAAGGATTTGGAAACGAATCTTCCAAATATGATATCACGATTCAGTAAAATCAACAAAAGAAAAATCCAGCGAAAATCAGCCCTCCCTATTCTTTTAACTATATTTACTTTATTGATTGTTGGTTTTTTAATTTTTTCTAATTGGAGAATAAACCAGCAAAGAACAGAGCAGATAAGCCGGATTAAATCTTTAAGACAGGAAATCCAAAATTTAGAGGAAAAAAACAGAGAATTAGAATCTTTAATTGCTCAAATTCCAACTGAATTTTTTTTGGAACAAAAAGCAAGAGAACTTGGTTTGAAAAGACCCGGTGAAGAAGTGGTTGTTATTTCATTGCTAGAAGAAATAGAAAACAAAGAAGGGGATGATAAAAAAACTTTCTGGCAAAAGCTTTTGAATTGGTTAGGGTTCTAGCGGGTATAGTTTAGGGGTAAAACATGTCCTTCCCAAGGACAGGTCACGGGTTCGAATCCCGTTACTCGCTATTGTGGTCAGACCCCGCAATTCTTGCAAGTCCGTTGTACTTAAAGGGGTCAGACCCCGCAATGATTTGAGGGGTCAGACCCCTTAGGCATTATAAAAAGCAACTATGCCGGTATAGCTTAACGGTAAAGCAATGGTTTCGTAAACCTTTGATGTAGGTTCAATTCCTGCTACCGGCTAAGGTTTGTGCCCTGGAGTCTGACCCCTTAGGCGCAATAACTGGCGTTATTTTTTTCTAGATGTTATAATGCAAAAAATAATTCGCTTACATAAAACTTTTAGAGTAAATAATGGATATTATTTTTTTTGGAATTTTGCAGGGCCTGCTTGAATGGCTGCCAATTTCAAGCCAAGGCAGCTTGATTTTAGTAATGGTGGGATTTTTTGGATATTCTCCGGAAAGAGCGATTGAGCTTTCCATATATTTGCACCTGGGTACGCTTTTAGTGGTTCTCGTTTATTTCCAAAAAGAAATCAGACAGCTTTTTTTTCAAATAAAAAATTATTCTTTTTTTGATTTTCAAAAAAGCCGGGAAAATAAAATAATTTCTTTTATTATAATTTCTTCTCTTGTTACCGGGTTAATCGGTTTGCCCTTGTTTCTATTCTTGATAGTTCCGGTTTTCACTGGAGAAGTTTTAATCGCCCTAACCGGGATATTTTTAATCATCACCGGAGTTTTCCAAAAACTTGCTGTTTCAAAGGAATTAAAAACAAAAGAAAATCTCGGGTTAAAAGATTCAATTTTATTGGGTATTAGCCAGGGTTTTTCAATTATTCCTGGCATTTCAAGGTCTGGAATCACTATCTCGGTTTTTCTTCTCCGTTCTTATAAAGCTGAAACCGCTCTGAAATTATCTTTTTTAATGAGCATTCCGGCTGTTATTATGTCCCTTTTCGGACTGATTTTATTTCAGGGACTGCCAGAGGTGACTATTGGACAAGGAATTTTAGGGATATTTTTTGCTTTCTTGTCAGGAATGTTAAGCATTCATATTTTTCTTAAAATAGCCAAGAAAGTTAAATTCTGGCTTTTTTGTATTATTATTGGTATGATTGCTTTGGTTCCTCTGCTTTTTTATTTCTAATCTAAATAATACGGCCCCATCGTCTAGTGGTTAGGACTCCAGATTTTCAATCTGGCAACCGGAGTTCGACTCTCCGTGGGGTCATTTTATTGTTCCAAATCTGACAAGATTTGGAAAATTTATTCTAAATGGACTTTCTTTTCAAATTCTTGAATTTTTTCCCGCAATAGCGGGTATTTTTTTAATCCAGGATCTTCTATTAGTATTTCTTTTGCCGCTTGTCTGGTTTTGGTAACCAGAGAGATATCTGCTAAAGAGTCCATTACTAAATCAGGAATTCCTGATTGTCTCTGGCCGAAAACTTCTCCCGGACCTCTAATTTTTAGGTCTTGTTCCGCCAGATCAAAGCCGTTTTCAGAAAACATCAAAGCTTTAAGTCGCTGAAAAGTTTTTTTGGCTGGCGAGTCGGTAAATAAAAAACAAAATGACTGGTGTTCTGCCCTACCGACTCTTCCCCGGAATTGATGAAGCTGAGCCAAGCCAAATCTTTCCGCGCCTTCAATTATCATTACTCCTGCGTTCGGGATGTCAATACCAACTTCTATTACTGAAGTTGAAACCAAAATATCAGTTTCTTTTTGTTTGAATTTTCTCATTATTTCTTCTTTTTCTTCAGTTTTCATTTTCCCATGAAGCATTCCTATTTTAAGGTCTGGGAAAATTTTTTTTGATAATTTGGTATATTCTTCTTTTACTGCCTTCACTTCATTCCATTTCAAGAGTTGTTCATTATTCGCTGTTTGCCGTTCATTGTTCGTTGGTTCTATTCTAGGGCAAATAACGAAAACTTGCCTCCCTTGTTTAACCTCGTTTTTTATAAACCGATATGCTTTATTTCTTTCTTTTGGCGGGATTATTTTAGTAATTATTTTTTTTCTTCCCTTTGGAAGCTCAACAATTAAAGATAGGTCTAAATCGCCATAAATAGTAAGAGCTAAAGTTCTGGGAATGGGAGTAGCGGTCATTGACAGCAGATGGGGGATAGGAGGCAGTTCTTTTTCTTGCCTGTCTGTTGAAGCTTTAGCAGGGGAGGAGCAAAGCCGAGCGCGCTGGTCTACCCCAAATCGATGTTGTTCATCTAAAACCACTAAAGCCAATCTTTTAAATTTAACTTGTTTTTGAATTAAGGCATGGGTGCCGATTAAAAGATCTGTTTCACCGGCTATTATCTTTTCCAAAAGTTTTTGCCTGGAGATTTTAATTGCCTGCCATTTTGATTCTTTAGAAATTATCTTACCCTCCTTTCCTGTGAGCAAGCCAATGCTTAAATTAAAGCTTTTTAAGAGCTTGGAAATTTCTTGAAAATGCTGTTTGGCTAAAATTTCTGTCGGCGCCATTAACCCTGTTTGGTATCCGGCTTTGACTATGTTTAAAATAGCCATTGTCGCAACAACTGTTTTTCCAGAACCAACATCACCCTCAAGTAAACGATTCATTGGCCATGGCCTTTCAATGTCTTTTAATATTTGCCAGATGGATTTTTTCTGACAGCCGGTTAACTTGAATGGTAATTTTTTAACAAAACCCTGGATAAGTTTTAAATCAAAAGGAATGGGCATTGCTTTTTCTTTAGCTAATTTTTGTTTTTCCCTTAAAATATGAAGCCCGATAAAAAAAAGACCTTCAAAGGCAAATCTTTTTTTTGCTTTTTTGGCTAAAATTAGAGAATCAGGAAAGTGAGCTTGCCAAAGGGACTTTTGAAGCAAAATAAGTTGATGCTCTTTTCTTAATTTGATCGGCAAAGGGTCAAGAATTTTATCTCCGAGATCTGTAAGGACAAGCTTTATAACATAACGGAGCCATTTTGACGACAATCCTTCAGTTTCCGGATAGACCGGTATTAATCTTCCCGTATGAGTAAGCCCTTTTTCTTTTTTTGTAGTTTTTGTTTTGTTAGGGTTAATTCCTTGAAAATCAGCCAGGGAAGAAATTTTCTCATAAGCCGGGCTGGAAAGATAAATCTCATTTTTTTTCAAAACTGCTTTTCCGGACAGACTAATAAAGTCTCCTTTTTTGAGAACATTTATTAAATAGGGCTGGTTAAACCAGATAACCTTTATGGCGCCGGAAAAATCCTCAACTAAACACTGAGTTAAAACCATTCTTTTTTTCCATGTCCGCTTGTTTTCTATTTCCAAAATTTTTCCTTGAATTGAGTTTATTGCCCCGGATTTTATTTCAGAAACAGGAACAATGTTTGAAAATTCCTCATAACGATGAGGAAAATGAAAGAGCAGGTCGTGGATTGTTTTAATCCCTAATTTCTTTAATTTTTTCTGATATTGAGGACCAACCCGAGGAATTTCTTCAATGGGAGTAGCTAATTGCATAAATTAAAAATTCAAAAAATTTGTGCCCTCGAGAGGAGTCGAACCCCTGTTTGAAGCTCCGCAAGCTACTGTTTTATCCGCTAAACTACGAGGGCAAATGCCCTTTTAATTTAACATAAAATTAACTTAAATTCAATCATTTGACTTAATCTATTTAGAGGGGTAAAATAAAAATAAAGGAGAGGTCGCATAGTTGGTCTATTGCGGCACACTGCTAATGTGCTATATGGGTAAAACCGTATCGTGGGTTCGAATCCCACCCTCTCCGCAAAC
>JAHXGL010000006.1 GCA_019923655.1 Candidatus Nealsoniibacteriota bacterium | reverse complement strand
CAGCAAAAATTATGAAAATTTTAATAACTGGCGGCGCCGGGTTTATTGGTTCTCATCTTGTAGATTGTTTAATAGAGAAAGGGCATAAAGTGGTCGTGATTGATAATCTTTCCACCGGCAGAAAAGAAAATCTTCACCCCCTTCTTTTGAGCAAAAAACATGGGGCAACCCCCCTCTTTTTTAAAAAAGGCGGGGGTAAATTTTATAAGCTTGACATTTTAAGTCCTGAGATTTCAAGAATTTTTAAGCAAGAAAAACCAGAAGTTGTTTTTCATTTAGCTGCCCAAATTAATGTCCGCAAGTCAGTAGAGAACCCGTTTGAAGACGCAAGGATTAATATCTTGGGAGCTCTTAATGTTTTAGAAAATTGTAAGAAAGTTGGGGTTAAAAAAATTATCTTTACTTCTTCAGGTGGAGCAATTTATGGAGACGCTCAAATAACGCCAACCCCTGAACATAGTTCTGCCCGGTGTTTTTCTCCCTATGCTGTTGCCAAATTAACAACAGAGCAATACTTAAATTATTATTATCAAGTTTTTGGCTTGCCATTTACTTCTTTGCGTTTGGCAAATGTTTACGGGCCTCGCCAGGACCCAAGAGGCGAAGCAGGTGTAGTGGCAATTTTTATTGATAAACTTTTAAAAAAGAACAAGCCAGTTATTTTTGGAAATGGCAGGCAAACCAGGGACTTTGTATTCGTTTATGATGTAGTTGATTCTTTTTTAAGAGTTTTGAATCAACAGAATTGCAATAACGCGATTTACAATGTTGGTACGGGAATTGAAACCAGCATAAATAGACTTTGGCAATTAGTTTCAAAAAAGATTGGAAAAGAAATTAAGCCGATTTTTGAGCCATCTAAAATCAACGGAGAATTAAAAAGAAGCTGTTTGAGTTACGCCAAAATAAAAAAAGAGCTTGGCTGGAAGCCAAAATATAATTTAGAACAAGGATTAGAAAAAACCGTTAATTATTTTAAATCTTTTTGAAAAAATAGAGTACGAGCAAACTGCCTGAAAATTGGGCAATCAAAATAGCGAAAATTATTCCCCAAATTCCATAAAAAGGAATTAAAATTAAAAACAGAACTATCTGCAGTAAAGGAGCGGTAAATGAGATTATATAAAGCGCTCTCTTTTTCATTTCAGTAAGCAGGGAAATTCCTAATAAAGAAAAAGGAATGAAGATTAAGGAAAGGGCTAAGACCTGAAAATATGGTATAGATTCCAAATAGAGAGGAAAGAGAAGTTTATAAAAATAGGGCGCTAAAAAAATAATTAAAACGGTTAAAGGAATGGAAAATAAAAAGAGCTTTAGAAATTTTTTGAAAACTTCTTTTTTTATTTCCTTCACATTTTGGTCGCTTAGCTTTGGAAATGCCAGAGGAGCAATCGGAATTATTTCATTAATTTTCTGGAGCGGTAATTGGGCAAAAGCATAAATTGCGACAGCCATTGGTCCCAGCATTTGCCAGATAATAACTTTATCAAGATGGGCGCTGAAATGACCAATACTTGACATTAAAGTTAAGCGCTTGCCAAAAGAAATTGTCTCTTTTTCTTGTTTTTCATCTTCCTGGCTTTCATTGATTGAATCTTGAGCAGTTATTTTTTTCAAAGTGAGAGTAAAAAATATGGCGCCAAAAATAGCAGAGCTTACAGAAAAGGCAAGAATAATAAGGACTAAATTATCAAAAAAGAAAATTACTGGAAGAAGAATCAAAACAGATAAAATTTTTAATAAAATTTGATATTTTGCCAGGACATCAAACCTCTTTTTTCCATGCCAGAAAGACGCAAAAAGATTAAAGACATTGACAAACGGGAAAAAGATACCGGCAATTAAAAAGGAAACTCCCAGAACAAAGTTTTGATGAGCAAGATACCAGCCAGCAATAACAAGGCAGCCAGCCGCGCTTATCAATGCCCAGCGGAACTTTGTCTTGGCGCAGAACCAAAATGCTTTGGTAGAGCCCTTAGCAACAGTTCTTACTAAAGCAGTATCTATTCCGGGTAAAGCAAAAATAGCTAAAATTGCCACCATTGAAAGAATATATTGATAAGCGCCAAAGGTTTCTTTTGGTAGCCATCTGGCAAAAGCCATCATTACTGCTAAGCTAAGCAGTAAAAGAATGCTCCGACCTAAAATCCACCAAAAACTTCCTTTGGCAAAATAGACCATATCAGTCCCGGTATATTTTTCAGACCATCGCAGAAATTCGTAAATTTTTTGCTTTAACTCCATATTTTTGATTATATCTTAATCTTATTAAAAATCCCAGTAAAAAACTCTGCGGAATTATGAGAATCTTGTTTTCTAAAACCCCCGAATTTTGGTGTGGGGATACAGAAAACACTTGACAATTTACAGATAAAGGAATAAACTATAAGTATGATACAGAAATCATACGCATATAGGTTATATCCCGATAAGAAACAAAAAGAACTGATTGAGAAACACTTTAGCTGTGTTCGTTGGACATTTAATTTTGGACTTGAAAAGAAAATAAAAGCATATCAGCAAGACAAAAAAAGATTAAGCTGTTTTGATTTAACAAAAGAGTTAACAAAACTAAAAAAGAAAAAGGATTATGAATGGCTTAATGAAGTAAACAGCCAATCACTCCAAATGGCTTTAAGAAATCTTGATAATGCTTTTACTTCTTTTTTCAGAAAGCATAATAGGTTTCCAAGATTTAAGAGTAAGAAACAAAATAAGAATAGTTTTCAAGTTCCGCAAGGATTGAAAATAAATAATAATCAATTAAGTGTTTTTAAGATACCAAATATCAAAATCAAATTAAGCAGAAAAATACAAGGTAAAATTAAAACAGCAACGATTAGTAAAACTCCAACAGGAAAATACTTCGTTTCAATTTTAACAGAACAACGCAAACAGCTACCAAAGAAACCGAAAATAGCTGAAAAAACAACAATCGGTATAGATTTAGGAATAAAGCATTTTGCTACTATTAGCGATGGCAGAAAAATAGATAATCCTAAATTTCTTAAAAAATCAGAATTAAAACTAAAAAGACAACAACGATGGTTAAGCAGAAAAAAGAAAGCCAGCAACAATAACGCAAAACAAAGATTAAAAGTTGCTTTAATTCACGAAAAAATAAATAACCAAAGAACGGATTTTCTACACAAATTCACTTATCAATTGATCCGCGAGAACCAAGCGGTGAAGTCAATTGCCATAGAGGATTTAGGTATAAAAGGTTTGTTAAAAAATAAATATCTGGCAAAAGCGATTTCAGATGTTGCTTGGAGAGAATTCAAAAGACAATTAGAGTATAAATGCGATTGGTATGGTAAAAATCTTTTAATGATAGGAAGATTTGAAGCCAGTAGTAAAACTTGTTCTTGTGGATATGTTAATCAAGAACTAAAACTTTCTGCAAGAGAATGGATTTGTCCACAATGTAAAACAAAACACGATAGAGATATTTTAGCAAGCCAAAACATTAAAAGATTTGCTTTAATAGGGTCGGGCAGACCCAAATTAACGCTTGCGGAGACTAACCATTAGGCAGTCGTTGAAGCAAGAATCTCCGTTGACTTTAGTCAAGGAGAGTGTCAATTGACTAAAATGTCCGAATTTAGTAAATTGTAATAAGGGAAATAGAATGATTTTATTATCTTTTGAGGATTCAAAGATCCAAATTTTAATATAAATAAAAAATTAATTAACTTTAATAATTTATGTATATACAAATTCTTATAGCCGGGTTTGGGGGCGGAGTAATCAGGGGACTGGTTGGTTTTATTAAGCATCAGTATTCTTACAAGAGGGTTGGTTTTCGCCTTACTTATTTTTTAGGAATGATGTTTCTTTCCGGGGTTATCGGGTTTTTGGCGGCTATTGTAACCAAAGAATTGGGCATTACTTTTTTAGGCCTGGATTATATCACTCCAGCAATTGCTTTTGTTATTGGTTATGCTGGCGGCGATTTCATTGAAAATCTTTACAAGATTATTCTCAAAAAGCCGTCTATCTATTCTAAATAGACCTAGTTGAGAATTATAGGATAACTTAAAATAATAGGGCTTAATTTTAAGAAAGAGCTTGAAAGAATAAATATAGCTTTCAATTCTCTAATAAGGTAAAAAAATTTGATTTATTATTTTTAGTTTAGTACAATTAAACCAATATGGCTAATCAAACTGCAAAAGTAAAAAATGGAACTATTACCCTGCCCAAGGGACTGCAAAAAAGCTGGAAAGGGGCAGATGTTTTTATTGATGTTTCCAGGGACACAATCTCAATTAAACGACTTACTAAATCAGCTTTAAGTTTAAAAGAAATGATGGATGAACTCCGTCGGGCGGCTCGCAAAACTCGGCTTTCAAAAAAAGAGACAGAGAAAGCCATCCAGAGCGTTAGACAAAAAGTATATAAATAAATTTTGTTTATGCGAGTGGTCATTGATACGAACATTTTTATTTCCGGAATTTTCTTTGGCGGTAAACCAAGAAAAATTTTGAATCTTATTGAAAAAAAAGTAATTATTCCTTGTTTTAACGTCTTAACCTTTACCGAACTTGAGTTTTTGCTCCGCAACGAAAAATTTAACAGTCAAAAGAAACTTTTATCTTTCTCTATTGACGATTTTATTGATAAAATAAAAGAGCGTTCTTTAATTTTTCTTCAGCCGTCCAAGGTTCCAGTAATTATTAAAGAGGACTTAGCTGATAATTACATTATTGCTTGCGCCATATCTGCGCGGGCCTCTTTTATTATTTCCGGAGATAAGCATTTATTAAAACTTAAAAAATTTAAAAATATTTCCATTGTTTCTCCCAAAGAATTTTTTCAAAGGCGGCGATTTCATTGAAAATCTTTACAAGATTATTCTCAAAAAGCCGACCATTCATCCTTTTAAATAAATGAAAGTTTTAATTTTAGCTGGCGGCAAAGGCACAAGGTTGTGGCCTTTGTCCTGTTCTCATAAGCCAAAGCAATTTCAAAAACTTTTTGGCAAAAAAACAATGCTTCAGACAACATTTGAAAGGATTTTGCCCTTGGTTTCCCTTAAAGATATTTATGTTGCCACTTCTCATTTTTACGGAAAAGAAGTAAAAAGACAATTGCCAAAGATTGACTTAAAAAAGATTATTCTAGAGCCGTGTTTCAGGGAAAGAGTGTCTGCGCTTTTGCTGTTTTTTTGTTATTTAAAAAAAGAGGACTTCTTAAAACCTGTAATTATTTTGCCTTCGGATCATTTGATAAAAGACGAAAAAAAGTTTAGAGAAGCGCTTATTGCTGGGAAAAAGTTTATAGAAAAATATCCTGACAGGATTTTACTTCTTGGCGAGAGGCCTTTGGCGCCAGATACTGGATTGGGATATATCAAAAAGGGAAGAAAAATTGAAAAATTAGAGAATTTTACTATTTTTAAGGTTGGGAATTTTAAGGAAAAACCAAACTTAAAAAGGGCAAAAGAATATTTAAAAATAAAAGATTATTTTTGGAATGCCGGTATCTTTGTTTTTACCCCGTCTTTACTTGAAGGGCTGGTAAAAGAATTTGTGCCGGACAGCTATAAGCGGTATTTGAAAATAAAAAAAGCCTTTTCAAAAAAGAACTTTGACAAGGTGTTAAAAAGAGAATATTTAAAGATGGATAAGGTCTCTTTTGACTATTCAATTTTAGAAAACTATCAAAAGAATGTTATTTTGCCGGTTTCTATGGGCTGGTCTGATATTGGCTCCTGGACGGTTCTGAAGAATTGTTTAACTGATTCTTCTTCTAAAAACTATATTAGAGGGAACTGTATAAGCTTGGATTCAAAAAATGTCTTTGTCTACGGAACAAACGAGAAGTTAGTAGCCATGGTTGGAGTAAAGAATTTAATTGTTGTAGTTACTGAAGATATTATTTTAATTTGTGACCCCAAAAAATCTCAAGAAGTAAAGAAAATAGTGGAAAAATTGGACAAGCAAAAGCAATTGAAGTATTTGTGATTTCTGTAAATTTTTCTACTCTTTTTTGAAAAGTAATTGCAGGGTTTTAAGCAAGATACAGAGGTCTAAGAAAAAAGAGCGGTTTTTTAAATAATAAAGATCGTATTGGAATTTTTCAAAACTATCCATTATTGTTCTCGCGTATCTGAATTTTATTTGAGCCCAGCCCGTAAAGCCAGGCTTTATTAGATGGCGAAGGTGATAATGGGGGATTTCTTTTTCCAGTTGTTGAACAAATTCTGGTCTTTCTGGCCTGGGACCGACCAAACTAATATCTCCTTTTAAGATATTGATCATCTGGGGGATTTCATCTAAATGAAATCTTCGCAAAAATTTTCCGACATTGGTTATTCTTGAATCTTTTCTTTTTGCCCAGACTGGCCTGTATTTTTCAGCTCCTTTTTTCATTGACCTAAACTTAATTAATAAAAAAGGTTTTTTGTTTTTGCCGATTCTTTCTTGAAAATATAATATTGCGCCCTTATCTTCTAATTTAATTGCCAAAGCAATGAATAGCCAAAAAGGAAGAGTTAAAATTATTAGAATTCCAGCTAAAATTATGTCTGTTCCCTGTTTTACTTTTTCATAGGGCCCTTTTTCTATTTCTCTTAGGTTCTCCAGAAACCAAGCATATTCCACAAAAGCAATAGGAATTTTTTGAATTATAATTTCGTAAGCTTTTGCCAGGTCAATAAAATCTATTTTTAAGGAAAGGCACTGATAGAGGTTTTTAGCCAAAAGAGAGCCGGGAACAAGGTTTTTAGCAAAGATTAAAGTGTCAATTTCTTTTTTTTGCGCTTCTTTGAAAATAGTTTTTGAAGAATCAAAAAAGGCAACGATTTTATAGCCAAGTTGAGGGTTTTTTTGAATAATTTGGATAAGTTCCTTTAATTGAGGGCTTTGCCCGACAATAGCGGTTTTATTTTGGAAGCGGGCAGAGAATAAAGAAAAAAAAGTTTTTCTCCAAAAAACAGTCAATGTTCCGAAAATCAGGATATTCAAAAATAAGTTAGTTTTTGGAGTAATGTCAAAAAAAGGAGTAAAATAGAAAAAGAATACCCCTATTACTAAAATAACTCCAAGACCAAAGAGCAGACGAGCATAAAAAGTAAGATGGGTTTTAAGGAAATTGAGATCATAAAGACCAATAATGTAAAAAACAATCAGCCAAAAAAAGTATAAAATAGAAAAGGGAAGAATGTGGATGGAGACAATCTGCCAGTTAAATTCTCCCCAAAAACCAAAAAAGACCATTCCTAACAAGGAAAGATAGAGTAAGCCAATATCTCCTCCTAAAAGAATAATTTTTCGTAATTTTAAGGTGTTAGGCATTTATCTTATAATAAGATGGGTTTGAAAAAAAATCAAGAATCAATTATAATATATCTAATGCGCGCTATTCAATCACTTTGGCAATAGCCACTCATAGAAGCAAGAATCTCCGTTGACTTTAGTCGCGGAGAGTGTCAACAACTACATTTAATGAGTAAAAAATTTATGGAGAAAAAACAAGCAAGAGAGAAAGGAACGGAAAGAAAGAAAGACGGATATGGCGGCAAGGGTAGATTGGAGAAATTCTGCCTTTTTATCATTAAAAAGGGAACCTATCTTATTTTGCTTACACCCCTAATAATTAGCGACTTATTTTTCTTCCCTTTTGTTGTTCCTAAAACTATCTATTTTTTGGGGCTGGTCCAGATAATTTTTGCTGCCTGGCTTTTTTTGGCAATTTCTTTTCAAAGATACCGACCTCGATTTAATCCGCTTTCAGCGGCGATTGCCTTTTTTCTTGTTATTTTATTTTTAAGTTCTGTTTTCGGCGTTGATTTTTTCAGAAGTTTCTGGAGTACATATGAAAGAATGACCGGGCTTTTAACCTGGTTTCACCTAATGGCTTTTTTCTTAGTTATTTCTTCGGTTTTTCAAGGATTAAAAAAGGATTGGTTTAAGATTTTCAGTGTTTCGTTTTCCGTTGCCGTCTTAGTAAGCTTACTTAGTTTGGGGCCAAGAATTGGGATTGATATTGACCCTTCTCCTATTGGCGGCGCCACTATTGGCAATACCTCTCTTATGGCTACTTATTTGTTGTTTAATGTTTTTTTAGCCCTTTATATTTTTGTAAAATCCTCTGGTCTGTTAAAAATTTTTGCCGGATTTAGTTTTATATTGATTAGTTTGGGATTATTGCTTAGCGGGGGACGAGCAGCTATTTTAGCTTTTTTGGGCGGTTTAGTTTTATTGTTTTTTCTTTATTTGGCGTTTGCTTCTTCAAAATTTTTCTTAAGGATTTTAGGCCGTGTTTGTCTGGTTGGTTCTTTAATAGTTTTTTTAGTTCTTACTTTTCTTCTCTTTCAACCAAATAGCCGGGTTCAAGAAAAATTTATTGAAGTCGCAACCGGCGCAAGATTAGTTGTTTGGGAGAAGGCTTGGCAGGGTTGGCAGGAAAGGCCATGGCTGGGCTGGGGACCGGAAAGTTTTGATTTAGTTTTTGCCAGACATTTTAATCCTTCTTTGTTTTTGCCGGAGTATGGAGGGGAGGTTTGGTTTGATCGAGCTCATAATGTTGCGTTTGACGCTTTAGTTGCCTTTGGCATTATTGGGCTTTTGGCATATCTTGGAATTTTTGCTTCTGCTTTTTATGTTTTGTGGCGGAAATATTTTCGAGAAAGAATCAGTTTTTGGACAGCTGGAATTTTTTCAGTGATATTAATTTCTTATTTTATCCAGAATCTGGTTGTTTTTGATATGATAAGCACTTATTTAATGTTTTTTTTAATATTGGGATTTATTAGCGCCCTAATAAAACCAGGCGCAGTTGAGAAAAGCGCTGAACCAAAAAATAGATGGATTTTGGCTCTTGTTTTGGTTTTTTTGTTTTTTTCTTTCTTTAGATTTATAATTCAACCGGCAATTGCCGCCCATTATACCGCTAAAGCTTTTTTGCCTCAAATTAGCTTTGAGAAAAGAATTTCTTTTTTTGAAAGGGCTTTAGAAATCTCTCCCTTGCCAAGACAGCAAATAAGAATGCGCTTGAAAGACCTGGTAATAATCACCCTGGCAAGAACTTTAAGAAATGATGAGTTTCCTGAAAAAGAGTTTCCACAAGGATTTGAGGCAGGGCTTGAAACAGCTGTTCGGGAAATGGAAAAAGAAATAAAACAGACTCCCATGCATTTTTGTTCTCGGTTAACTTTGGGAATACTTTATTCAAACCAGGGAATATTTTATTATGAGCAGGGAAGAGATAAACGCGCTCAGGCAAGCTTTTTATTGGCTGAAAAGACATTAGAGCAAGCGATTGAACTTAGCCCGACCAACCAACTGGCTTATTGGGTTTTGAGCCGGGTAAAGATTAAGCAAAATAAGCCGGATTTAGCTTTTCAATATCTGGAAAAAGCAATAAGTCTTGAACCGCGATTTTTTTATTCCTGGAAACTTTTTATTGAATTTGCCTTATTAACAAAAAATTATGATTTAGCCAAAGTAAAAATTGAACAAGCGATTGAGTTTAATCCTGTTTGGGGTCCAAAATTTGAGAAATTTTTACAAAAATAAAATTTCGTTTCCAAATCCTAAACTATGTTAGTATTATTTGCCGCTTTACCGATAATTGTTCTTTGTTTTCTGATTATTGTTCTTAATTGGTCAGTGAACAAGGCGATTTTAGTCGCTCTTTCTTTGCTTTTAGCGGCAATAATTTTTATTTGGCAGACGCCTTTATTGCAGATTTTAGCTTCTGGAATTCAAGGGACTTTTTTTGCTTTAGAAATAGTATTGATTATTTTTGGAGCGATTTTTTTTCTTAATATTCTTCAGCAAAGCGGCCTGGAAACAAAAATTAAAGACATTTTTAAGGAGCTTAGCCGGGATAAACGAATTTTAGCGATTATTATTGGCTTGGTTTTTTCCACTTTAATAGAGGGAAGCGCTGGCTTTGGCGCTCCGGCAGTCTTGTTAGCGCCTATTCTTATTATTTTAGGATTTTCTCCAGTTGCCGCAGTAACTGTTGTTTTGATTGGCGCGGCAGTGTCAAGCATTTTTGGCGCTTTTGGCCTGCCGATAGTTTTTGGTTTTGGAGCTGGCCTTGGCGCTTTTGTTCAGGAACCGGAATTCTTAAACCAGGTTACAATTTCTATTGCTTATTTTAATCTAATTAGTTTTTGGTTGGCTTGTCTGGCAATGATTGTTGTTTTAATTTTTTCTTTTGGACAAAAGACGGTAAGACATTTTAAGTATGTTTTAGAAGTTATTCCTTATTTGACAATGGCTTGTTTGTTTGTTGTTTTGCCGGGCATATTATTGGCTAAATTTTTAGGCCCTGAATTAGTCTCGGTTGGCGGCGGTTTAATTGGGTTAATTCTGCTTTTATTAGCCACCAAACAGGGCTGGTTGATTCCTAAAAACGAATGGAGTTTTGACGGGATTGTTCCAAAAATTTCAAGTGCGTCGGTTTCTTCAAAGAAAATTTTTTCCAGCTTACTCCCTTATTTTTTAATTGTTTTTATTGTCTTTTTGTCCCGGGCCGATTTTTTGCCGTTTAAGAATTGGCTGATGAATTTTGGCCGTCTCTATTTTCCTTTTTTGGACATTGGCTATTCTTTTAGTCCTTTTTATTCTATTGGCGTTCTCTTGATATTGGTTTCCCTGTTTTTCTTTTTTACTTCTAAAATGCACCTTTCTCAATTGAAAACCAGCTGTCAAAATTCTTTAAGCAAGATAAAAAAACCGCTCCTGACTCTTGTTTTGGTTTTAATCTTTGTTAAAGTTTTTGTTTATGCTTCCGGAGAAAATCCCAACCAATATCTAAGTATGCCTTTGATTTTAGCCCGGGCAATGGCTGATTTCGCTGGACCTTCCTGGCCGGTTTTTGCTCCTTTTATCGGCGCTTTGGGTTCTTTTATTACTGGCGGGACCACGATATCCAATCTTTTGTTTAGCGAGTTTCAGGTAAGTACCGCTTTATTTTTAAGAATTGACCCGGTTTTGGTTTTGAGTTTGCAAGGGCTGGGCGCGGCTTTGGGGAATATGATTGCCATTCATAATGTGGTTGTTGCTTTGGCAGTGGTTGGCGCGCTTGAGCAAACAAACAAAGTTATTCGCAATAATTTGCAGGTTGTTTTTATCATTAGTTTAATTCTCGGTATTCTTGGTTTTTGTTTAACTCTTTTATAATTTTGGAAAACTGATAATATAAAAATATGCTCACTCGATCTATTTTGAAAACTTTTTTCTTTTTCTTTGCGATTGCTTTTCTTTTAGAGCCGAGCTTTGTTTTTGCGGCTAGAAGAACCGGCTTTTTTGTTAGTCCTGATTTTGATTTTTTTCGAAGAGAAGAAATTGCCGCTGTTTTAATTAAAACTTCTCCTAAACTTTATTTTTATGTTGATGATAGATGGTGGCTGGCGCAGAGTTTTGAAAAACAGAGGGATAAAATAAATTCTTTGAAGGAGCTTGACCAAGAGTTCAGAAACAGGATTCATCCTATTTTAACTAAAACCTTTGGTTCAGAACCAAGGCCAGGCATTGACAAAGATTTGAGAATTACTATTTTAATCCACCCGATGATTAGAAAAGTGGGCGGCTATTTTCACAGCGGCGATGGTTTTTTCAGAGTTCAGGTCCCGAGATCCAATGAAAGAGAGATGGTTTATCTTAACGCTTTTCACATTAAAAGCCCCTTTTTAAGGAATATTTTAGCGCATGAATTTATGCATTTGATTACTTTTAACCAGAAAGATATTATTCGCGGAATAACAGAAGAAATTTGGCTTAATGATGTTCGGGCTGAATTTACTTCTTTTTTGCTTGGTTATGACGATGTTTTTGAAAAAAGTCTTCTTAAACAAAGGATAAGAAGTTTCTTGCGCAACCCATCAGATTCCCTTACTGAGTGGCTGGGTGAGATTTCTGACTACGGGGTGGTTAATTTATTCGCTCTTTATTTATATGACCATTATGGCATCGCGATTTTGGTTGATTCGCTTCATTCTAAAAAGGTTGGCATTCCTTCAATAAACTATGCTTTGAAAAAAAACGGCTTTGAGCAAGATTTTTCTCAAATTTTTACTGATTGGAAAATCGCTCTTTTGGTTAATGATTGTGAAATTGGCTCTAAATATTGTTTTTTAAGTCCGCAGCTGAAAGATTTAAGAGTGGTTCCTTTAACAAATTTTCTTCCTTTGGTTGGCCAGGGGGTTTTATCAATAACTCATACTACCACTGATTGGTCGGCTAATTGGTATAGATTTATCGGCGGCCATCAGGCGCTTAGAATAGAATTTAGAGGAAGCAATGATTTTGTTTTTAATGTTCCTTATATGATTGAAGATGCGGGCGGCAATCTGTCCATTGGCTTTTTGGAGCTTGACGAACAACAAAGAGGGGTGATTTATATTCCCGATTTTAACTCTAAAAACAGATCTTTCACAATCCTGCCTTCGGCCCAGAATAAGATTACGGGATTTAACGGAAGGGAAATGGCGTTTTCTTTTTCCTTAACTGCTTCAATTGAAAAAAGAACGCCGGAACAGGAAAAAGAATTAATAAAAGAGATTGTAAAAAAGATTGAATTTTTAAGGGAATTGATTTTTCAATTACAGGCTGAAATCGCCTTGATAATGGCTAGAAGAGCCAGGTTTTTTTGATGAGTTGACATTTTTTAAAAAATTAAGTTAAAATAGGGGTGTGGGATTAAATCCACACTCTTAAAATAAGAGAGCAAAAGGTCGGTCTTATTTAATTATTTTTATCTGTTTAAGGAATGCGGGTTTGAATCCCGTACCCCTTAGAATATTATGGAAGGTTACTGCGTAAAATGTAAGAAAAAACAGGAGATATCAGAAGCTAAAGAAGTAGCAATGAAAGGCAAGGGCGGAGCCAAGAGAAGGGCTATGACCGGTACTTGTCCTGCGTGCGGGACTAAAATGTTCAGGATTTTAGGAAAGGTCTAACACTCCTAGGGCAAAGATGAAAGAAACTAAAAATTGGACCCTAAGTTGTGCCTCAGGCATTTTAATAATTTTACTTTGTTTTAATATTCTGGCCTGGATGGCAGTTAATGATTTAAGCCGGGCTGGATTTTTGGAGGTTATTTTTTTTGATGTTGGCCAGGGTGAAGCAATTTTTATTAAAAGTCCTCATAACCATCAGGTTTTAATTGACGGCGGGCCTGATAAAACTATTCTAGAAAGGATTGGAAAGGAAATGCCTTTTTGGGACAGAACGATTGATTTAATAATTTTAAGCCATCCCAGCGCTGATCATTTAACAGGTCTTTTGAAGGTTTTGGAGAGATATGAAGTTGAGCGGGTTTTATGGACCGGAATTGAAGTGGACACTTTTACTTATCAAGAATGGCTGAGATTGATTAATCAGGAGGGAGCGGAAATTTTTATTGCTCAAGCGGGCCAAAGGATAAAACTTGGCCCAAAGGTTTTTCTTGATGTTCTGAATCCGTCTGAAAACCTGAAGGGGCAGAAAATTAAAAGAGGAAGAGCGGTTAACAATACTTCAATCGTTGCCCGTTTGGTTCATAATCAGAATTCTTTTTTACTTACCGCTGATATAGAAAGGCAGGTAGAGCGAGAATTAAAGGACAGAAAAGATTTGGGTTCAGAAGTTTTGAAAATCGCTCATCATGGAAGTAGAACTTCCAGTTCTTTGGAATTTATTGAGAATGTTTCTCCGGAAATAGCGATAATTTCAGTTGGTAAAGGCAATAGACACAACCATCCGCATCAAGAAGTATTGGAAAGGTTAGAAAAATTTGACATAAAAATTTTAAGAACCGATTTAGACGGAGATATAAAAATTTCCTCTGACGGAGAAAGATTGAAAACGCGAAGTAGATATGGAGTTTCCTATTTTTAAAACTAAAATTAAAGGGTTGACAGAAAAATTTGATTTAACTAATCCAAAAGAAAGAAGGAGGTATTTTGAATTGAAAGCCGGAAAAGAAATTGCCAAAATAAAAGATTATTTCAGAAAAGGAAACACTTTTATCGCTTATTTGTTGGGGAAAAAGAATTCAGGCAAAGGAACTTATTCAAAAATGTTTGCCGAGATAGTTGATTCTCAAAAGATAGAACATCTTTCTGTTGGCGATATGATTAGAGGTGTTGACCAGGAGCTAAAAAACAAAAAAAAGAAGAAAGAATTGACAATATTCCTGGAAAAGAATTATCGGGGAGGACATTCAACCAAGGAAATAACATCTCTTTTAACAAAAAGAAGCACAAAAACCCTTCTGCCGACAGAATTAATTTTAGCCCTTCTTAAAAGGGAAATTGGAAAAAAGGAAAAGAAAACTATTTTTATTGACGGTTTTCCCAGGGATTTGGACCAGATAAATTTCACTCTTTTTTTCCGCGACTTGATTGGCTATCGAGACGACCCCGACCTTTTTGTTTTAATTGATGTTCCGGAGAGAATAATTGATGAGAGAATAAAATATCGGAGAGTTTGTCCGCTTTGCCAAACCTCGCGAAATTTGAAATTGCTGCCCAGTTCAAAAATAGGATATTTTCAAAAGAAGAAAGAGTTTTATTTAATTTGCGACAATCCAAACTGCCAAGAAAATAAAATGATTGCCAAAGAAGGAGACGAAAAAGGAATTAAGCCGATTAAAAAAAGATTAAAAAAAGACGAAGAATTAATTAGCCAGGCGCTTTCTCTTTACGGGGTTTCCAAGGTTCTCTTAAGAAATTCAATTCCCAGAAGGTTAGCAGGGCAATATATTGATGATTATGAAATTACTCCGGAATATTATTATCAATGGAATGAAAAGGAAAAAAAGGCAATAATAAAAACCAAACCCTGGCTGGTTTTAGATAATGAAAATCAAGCAAACTATAGTTTGCTTCCTCCGCCGGTAGTTGTTTCTTTAATAAAACAAGTAAGCGACATCCTGAACTTGTAGCTTGCCCAGGATGAGATATTATACACAAGCTTGACAATTTTTTTTATTTTGTTAGCATGGTGGAAGTGAGTGTTCCGAAAGGAGCTCTTACTAAGTCGACAGCAGGCTTTTCTCGAGCAAAGCTTGCTGTTTTTTTATTTTTGAATATAATATAATTGGGTCGGGAGGATAGCACTCACTAAAGACTTAGTATTGGAGTTAACTCTTCCGGCCCATAAATTTTGCTGTCGCAAAATTTGAGTAGTTAAAATGAATATCGCAAAACTATTGCCAGGCGTTAAAAGAAACATTTTATTAAAAAAGGACACTACTTTTCGCATCGGCGGACCGGCCAAGTATTTTTTTGCGGCGAAAACAAAAAAAGATTTAGTAAAGGCGATTTTAATGGCAAAAAAATATAAATTGCCATTTTTTATTTTGGGAGGAGGGAGCAATGTATTGGCGGCTGATAAAGGATATGAAGGTTTAGTTATCAAAACTCAAAACTCAAAACTCAAAGTTCAAAACCACAACTTAAAACTTAAAACTATTTATGTTGAATCAGGGGTTAGATTAAGTCATTTGCTAAAAATATCTTTAGAGAAATCGCTGATGGGTTTGGAATGGGCAGCGGGAATTCCGGGAAGTGTTGGAGGGGCGATTAGAGGGAATGCTGGTTCTTTTGGTAAATCAATGAAAGATGTGGTTGAAACTGTTGAGGTTTTTGACGCAGAAACAGAAAAAATTAAATTTTTTAAAAACAAGGATTGTAAATTTAGTTATAGAGAGAGTATCTTCAAGAAAAAACCAAATCTAATTATTCTTTCGTTAATGATTCAACTTAAAAAGGAGGGCAGGGAAGAAATAAAAAACAAAATTAAAAAAAATTTGGAGCAGCGAAAAAAAACTCAGCCATTAAATTTTCCTTCGGCGGGCAGTATATTTAAAAATACCAAATACCAAATACCAAATGAAAAATTACAAAGTAAAATTAAAAAAGATAAAAATATAAAAACAATAATCAAAAATAATATCATTCCCGCTGGCTACCTTATTGAAAAATGCGGTTTGAAAGGAAAAAAAATTAACAAAGCGCAGATTTCCGAGAAGCATAGCAACTTTATTGTTAATTTGGGGGGCGCAAAAGCAAAAGATGTAAAAGAATTAATAAAATTAATAAAAGAAAAAGTAAAAAAGAAATTTGGAATAATTTTAGAAACTGAAATTGAGCTTTTATAGTTTTCCACACTTGATTTTGTTAGAAATTTCCTTGATTATTAAATAATAATTTAAAAATAGTTTACCTGTGGATAAGTTGATTTCTAACGGGGTTGACAAACTCTCCTAAAATGAAAAACCAAACAAGAAATGTTTTTTGCGAATAGAGGTCGACTATTTGCTGAATCTTTTAAGAATAATAAAATTTTCATGGTAAAGAAAAAGAAAGCAAAAAAGAAGAAGAAATAAAATTTTTTCTTTTCTTCCCCCCACCAGAACATGTTCTGGTGGGGGGTTGTTTTTTTTCACAGAATTGTTATACTAATGTAATCGCTTTTTTTGTTCACTCTTTGTTTTTTAAGACCTGTTAAATTTACTTCGTAAACATTTAACAGGATAAAGATAAGGCGATTGAAAAAATATGACCAAAAAAACAAAGAGATCCATTCAATGGGTCAAAGAAAAACAAATATCAAAACATGCCGGTATTCATTTGCTTGCCGAATTTTGGAATGGGAAAATTATTGAGAACTCAAAAGAAATTGAGAATATTTTAATTATAGCGGCAAAGAAAGCTAAAAATGTTCCTTTAAAAATAGCTATTCATAAATTTCAACCTCAGGGAATAACCGGGGTTGTTTTGCTTGCTGAAAGCCATTTAGCTATTCATGCTTGGCCTGAATGGAACTATGTAGCAATTGATATTTTCACTTGTGGCGGGAAAACTTTTCCCTATAAAGCCCTTGATTACTTAAAAAAGAAATTCCAGCCTACTAAAGTAAAGATAAAAGAAATAAAAAGAGGGATATTGCTATGAGAGATCAATGGTTTTTTGAAAAAACTATTCCCGAAATTCTTGACGAATCAAGGACTAGCATAAAGATAAAAAAGAAAATATATTCCGGAAAATCATCTTATCAAAAAATAGAAGTTTTTGACACTTTAGTTTTTGGCCGAATGTTAGTTTTGGACAGAGTTGTTCAATTATCGCAGATAGACGAATTTATTTATCATGAAATGCTTGTTCATTTGGCAATGTTCTCTCATCAAAATCCGAAAAAAGTTTTAATTATTGGCGGTGGCGACGGAGGAGCGTTAAGAGAGGTCTTAAAGCATCCGATTGAAGAAGCGTGTGTAGTAGATATTGATAAAAAAGTAATTGAAATTTCAAAAAAATATCTGCCATTTGTTTCAAAAGGAGCTTTCAAGAACAAGAGAGCAAAGATATTTATTGAGGATGGAATAAAGTTTACTAAAAAATATAAAAACTTTTTTGACATAATAATTCTTGATTCTACCGACCCTTCAGGGTTGTCAATAGGGTTTTTTCATGGGAAATTTTATCAAGATGTTTCCAGAGCCCTTGCTGAAAACGGAGTTTTAATTATTCAGAGCGGCTGTATTTTTGAGCAATTTCTTCGCGTAAAAAGCATTTATAATAAGTTGAAAAAAATCTTTTTTGAAGTTAAAATTCATCAGGCCTGTATTCCTTCTCTGCAATGTTCAAGCGAATACATTTTTATTTTGGCATTAAAATCCGTATCCCAAAAGCCGAACTATAAAAACATCAAGCAGAGATATAAAAAATTAAATTTAGATTTAGAATACTATAATCCGGAAATTCATTTTTCTTCAGCTGTTTTGCCAAAGTATTTAGCAAAGAAACTTAATGTCAATACTTAGTAAAATTTTTGGCGATGCCAATGAAAAATATCTACTAAATATCCAGCCATTGGTTGTTCAAATTAACTCGCTTGAACCAAAGTTCGAGATTTTTTCTGATGAAAAGCTGACGCAAAAAAGCATTGAGCTTAAGGAACAGCTTAAAAAAGGCAAGACCTTAGACGATATTCTACCCGAAGCATTTGCCTTAGTTAGAGAAGCGGCTAAAAGAACTCTTAATCAACGGCATTTTGATGTTCAGCTGGTTGGCGGCATTGTTTTGCACCAGGGCAAAATTGCTGAAATGAAAACAGGTGAAGGAAAAACTTTAGCCGCTACTTTACCGGCTTATCTAAACGCTTTGACCAAACAAGGCGTTCATATTATTACGGTTAATGATTATTTGGCGAAAAGAGATGTGGTCTGGATGGGGCAGATATACCATTTGCTTGGGTTATCAGTGGGATGTATTGTTCATGAAGCGGCATACATTTATGATCCTGAATATGGACGAGAAACTCAAAACTCAAATCTCAAAATTCAAAACCACAACTCAAAACTTAAAACTGACGACCGGGATAAGAAACGAGATATTGTCGGCGGATTCAAAATCACAGAAAGCTATATTAGGCCTTGTTCCAGGAAGGAAGCTTACGATGCTGATATTACTTACGGGACGAATAACGAGTTTGGGTTTGATTATTTAAGAGATAATATGGCTTATGGTCTGAACCAAATGGTTCAGGCGCGCGAAATAGACGCGAAACAAAAACGCGAAACTGACGCAAAAAGTATTCATCATTTCGCCATAATTGACGAAGTAGATTCAATTCTAATTGACGAAGCCAGAACGCCTTTAATTATTTCCGCTCCTGATTCAGAATCAACCAAAATGTACCAGGAATTCGCCAGAATTGTGCCCCGGCTTAAACAAGACATTGATTACAATATTGATGAAAAGATGAGAGCGGTTTCCTTGACCGATGAAGGGATTACCAAAGTTGAAAACATTTTAGGGGTAGAAAATATTTATGAAGAAAAGGGGATTAGACAAGTTCATCATTTAGAGCAGGCGCTAAAAGCCCATATTTTATTTAAAAAAGACCAGCATTATGTAATAAAGGAAGGACAGATTGTTATTGTTGACGAATTTACAGGTCGTTTAATGCCTGGTCGTCGTTATTCCGACGGGCTTCATCAAGCAATTGAAGCCAAGGAAGGGGTTGAAGTTCAGCGAGAGTCGCGAACACTGGCTTCAGTTACTTTTCAGAATTATTTTCGTTTATACAAGAAATTGGCTGGTATGACCGGCACAGCCGCTACCTCGGCTGAAGAATTTTTCAAGGTTTATAAATTAGAAGTAATTATTGTTCCGACCAACCTGCCAATGATTAGAAAAAACCTGACAGACCAGGTTTATCGGACCAAGCAAGGGAAATTTGAGGCAATTATTGAACAGATAAAAAAAAGAAACCAAAAAGGCCAGCCGGTTTTAGTTGGCACGGTTTCAATAGAAAAAAACGAATATTTAGGAAAGCTCTTAGAGAGAGAAGGGCTATTGCATCAGATATTAAACGCTAAACATCATGAGAAAGAAGGAGAGATTATTGCTCAAGCGGGCAGATTGGGCGCAGTGACCATTGCAACAAATATGGCTGGCAGAGGTGTTGATATAGTTTTAGGAGGTAATCCGCCAAATCAAGAAAGGGCGAAAAAAGTTAAAGAGCTTGGCGGACTTCATATAATTGGCACTGAGCGGCATGAAGCAAGAAGAATTGATAATCAGCTGCGCGGAAGAGCTGGTCGTCAGGGAGACCCAGGCTCTTCCCAGTTTTTTGTTTCTTTGGAAGATGACCTTATGAGGATTTTTGGCGGAGATAAAATAAAATCTTTAATGAAAATGTTAAAACTTCCAGAGAACCAGCCGATTGAAGCTAAAATTGTTTCCGGAGCCATTGAGACATCTCAAGCAAAGATTGAAGGATTTAATTTTGATACTCGCAAGCATCTCTTGGATTATGACGATGTAATGAACAAGCAGAGAGAAATTTTTTATAGAAAGAGGAGAGAAATTTTAGAAAAATCTGAAAACAGTTTAAGGTTTTACATCTTAGAATTGATAACCAAATCAGGTTTTTCAGAAGAAGATTATGAAAAAAAAGAAAAAGAGGTTGGATTAGAGAATATGCGGCAAATTGAAAAAACTTTTTGTTTGCGGATTTTGGATATCTTTTGGACAGATCATCTTTCTCAAATGGAAGAACTTAGGGATTCGGTCCGGTTAAGAGCTTATGGTCAGCGCGATCCCTTGATAGAGTATAAAAATGAAGGACATCGGATATTTCAAGAATTTCTTTTAGCTGTTGAAAGCAAAATTGTCCAAGCCATATTTAGAGCGCAGCTTACAACCGCGCCATTGATTCAACAGGATGTTTATGTTGGTTCACGGCCTAAGGCAAAAATTGGTCGTAATGACCCTTGCCCCTGCGGCAAAATAAACCCTAAAACTAACAAACCAATAAAATACAAAAAATGCTGTTATGTCAAATTATGAAATTTTATTTTTTAAAAAAATACTGCGTTTAATTTTAATAATAGGAATAATTTTCTTTGGATTTCTTTTTTTCAGAGAAAAGCAGGAAGAGAAACAAGAAGTAAAAATTTTGTCCGAGCCCAAGAATAATTTGTTTGAATCAGATCCTGGGCTAAAAGAAGAGGAAATAAAAGAAGAAGTTTCCTTTTTAGCCGCGCCCCCTCTTAGATTAGAGCTGGTTGACGTTTATGAAACTCCAGGTCAAGCAGAGTCGGTTTTTGTTTCGGGAAATTTTGCTTATTTAGCCAATGGTTTTTTCGGACTTCAGATTTTTGATATTTCTCAACCTGGAAATCTAAAATTAGTTGGAAGCTATAATACCCCCGGTTATAGCGAGGATGTTTTTGTTTCTGGAAATTTTGCTTTTGTGGCTGATAAAGACGGAGGATTCTTAATTCTTGATATTTCTAATCCTCAAAATCCAAAATTGATGAGTAGGCACACAGCCATTTCAGCAGAAGGCGTTTTTGTATCTGGAGAATATGCTTTTTTAGCCTATTCATGGTGGGGGATTAAAATCTTTGATGTTTTTGATCCAGGTTTTCCAAATTTAATTTTGGAAAAAGACTTATTGTATGAAACGGAAAGCGTTTTTATCTCTGGAAATTATCTTTTTACAGCCAAGGGAAAAAAGGGAGGTTTTCAAGTTTTTGATATTTCCAACCCTAAAAACCCCAGACTTTTAAGCGCTTATAAGACTTTAGGTTATGTTGAAAGCGTTTTTGTTAAAGAAAATTATCTTTTTTTGGCTGATGATATTTTTGGCCTTCAGGTTTTTGATATCTCAAATCCTATTCAACCGATTTTAATAAGTAATCTTAAAATCCCCGGTTCAGCGGAAAGTGTCTTTGTTTTGAAAAATTACGCTTTTTTGGCGGCAGGGAAAGCCGGACTTCAAGTTATTGATGTTTCTAATCCCAAACATCCGAAATTGAAAGCTGGTATTGAACTAGCGGGTTTTTCTGAAAAGGTCTTTGTTTCCGGAAACTCTGTTTATTTAGCCAGCAAGGGAATTGGACTTCAGGTTGTAAAAATTTTTGAGGATAATTAACGCTTTTCCGAAGGGATTTTGAAGACTAAAGTTTCCAAATCCGTTTCCAAATTCGTTTCCAAATCCCTTTGGGATTTGGAAGACTCCCAAAGGGATTTGGAACACCCACGAAGGGGTTTGGAAACGAATTTGGAAGACCAGGGGTAAAAATAAAGCTTTTTATCTTGCCAGTTAAGGTTTATCTTGTCAGTTAAAGTAATTTTTGTTATACTAAACTAAAATGTCAAAGAAAAATAACTATATAATTATAGGAATTATTTTTATTTTACTTTTTTTGGCCGGGAATTTGGTTTTTCCCCAGTTTTTAAGTTTGCCGCATTTTCCCAATATTCCTTTTAAGTTAGGTTTGGACTTGCAAGGCGGCGCGCATTTGGTTTATCAGGCGGATTTATCAGAGATAGAGCCCGGGGAACGAGAAAGATCAATGCAAGGATTGAGAGATATTATTGAAAGAAGAATTGACATTTTTGGAGTAGCTGAGCCATTGGTTCAAGTTAAAGACGAAAGACTGATTGTTGAGTTAGCCGGTGTCTTGGATGTTGCCGAAGCAGTAAGGATAATTGGCGAAACGCCTTTTCTTCAATTCAAAGAACAGAGAACAGAAGAAGAGAGAGAAAAAATTCTTGCCAAAATAGAGGAAGTAAGAGAAATAATTGGCAAGGAGTTGGGAGAAGCAATGACGGCAGAGGATTTTCAGAAAATTCAGGAAATAAATGACTGGCAATTAATTTTTGAAGACCCGTTTTTTAAGCCAACTGTTTTAACCGGAAAATATTTGCAAAGAAGTGAAGTTGGTTTTGACCAACCAGTGCCCAGGCCGATTATCTCGCTTCAATTTAATGACCAGGGCGCGGAAATTTTTGAAGAAATAACGGCCAGGAATATTGGAAAGCCCCTGGCTATTTATATTGACCGAGTAGTAATTTCAGCGCCAGTGGTCCAGGAAAGAATCAGCGGCGGAAGGGCGCAGATTACCGGCGATTTCACGATTGAATATGCCCGGGATTTGGTCCGGAACTTGAACGCCGGCGCTCTGCCGGTTCCTATAGAATTGATCTCTCAGCAGACAGTTGGACCTACTTTGGGCAAAATTTCCCTTGAACAGAGTTTATTCGCCGGACTTTTTGGACTTCTTGCAATAGTTGTTTTTTTGATTTTTGCTTATCGCTTGCCCGGCTTGTTGGCTGTTTTTGCTCTGGCGATTTATATTATTTTAATTTTAGCTTTATTTAAGATTATTCCGATTACTTTAACTTTAGCTGGCATTGCCGGAGTTATTCTCTCTATTGGTTTGGCGGTTGACGCCAATATTTTAATTTTTTCCAGAATGCGGGAAGAAATAAAAGATGGCAGGTCAATTAAGACGGCTATTGAAGAAGGCTTTAGCAGAGCTTGGCCGTCAATTCGCGACGGCAACCTGACCACTTTAATGGTTGCTTTGATTTTATTTGCCTTTGGCTCCAGCTTTGTTAAAGGATTTGCCTTAACCTTATCTTTGGGAATTTTAATCAGTATGTTTTCAGCCATTATTATTACCAAGAACTTTCTAATTTTTTTTGAAAGAACGAAATTAGAAAAGATAAAGTGGTTATGGGGATAGAATAATAATTTGAGTTTTGTTTATGAATATTCCTTTTTTGAAATATCGTAAAATTTATTTTATTTTTTCCGGAATTTTGATTCTGGCAAGCTTGGTTTGTTTGGTTGTTTTTGGTTTGCGGCCCGGCATTGATTTTGTCGGCGGCAGTTTGCTGGAAGTGGAATTTGAAAATAGGAGGCCTTCTTCAGAAGAAATCAGAACCGAGCTGAAGAATTTTAATTTAGGAGACATTATTATTCAACCAACAGGAGAAAAAGGCCTGATTATCAGAATGAAAGAAACAGACACGGAAACAAGAGAGCTTATTGTCCGGCAATTAAGAACTAAAGCGGCATTAACAGTGATGCGCAATGATTTGATTGGTCCGGTTATTGGACGGGAATTAAGGGAGAGAGCAAAAATAATTGTTGCGTTGGTTGTTTTGGCGATAGCGGTTTATATTGCTTTGGCTTTCCGTCGGGTCTCCAAGCCAATTGCCAGCTGGCAGTACAGCATCGTGTCTTTGATGGCTCTTTTTCATGATGTTTTGATTGTCCTGGGTGTTTTTTCAATTTTGGGATTTTTTTACTATGTAGAGATAACTATTCCCATTGTGACTGCTTTGCTTGTGGTGCTTGGTTATTCAATTAATAACACAGTAGTTGTTTTTGACCGGATTAGAGAAAATCTTGTAAAAAGAATAGGAACAACTTATCAAGAAACAGTGAATAAGAGCTTAAATCAGACGTTCTTCAGGTCAATCAACACTTCTTTAACCACGCTTTTTGTTTTAATTGCGATTTTCTTTTTTGGCGGAGTAACTTTGAAATATTTCGCCCTTGCTTTGATTGTCGGTATAACAGCTGGAACTTATTCTTCTTTCTTTTTGGCTGGACCGATTTTAGTAAGCTGGTTGGGGTTAAAAACAGGGCGGGAAGTTTGACAAATTGTTTAGATGTTGCCAAAATAATATAAATGACTCAACCACTTGATCAATTTTTAGTGTTGCCAGAAGAGCTTTTTTTAATATTAGGTTTTGCCTGGCAAATAATTGCGACTTGGTGGTGGTTAATACTGCCTTTTTTGTTTTTAGGATTTTTAAAAAAGCAATACCTTTTTTGGCTTAATGAAAGATGGTACAAAAAAAATGTTAAACCAATTTTGCTTGAGATTAAGATGCCAAGGCAGGTTTTAAGGCCTCTTAGAGCAATGGATGAGGTTTTTGCGGGTATTCACGCTATTCACGATGTGATTGATTTTAGAGAAAAATGGGTAGAAGGTCTTTTTCAGCTTTCAATATCGTGTGAAATCGTAAGTCTTGGCGGTAAAGTTCATTTTTATATAAGAACCCCGGAATTTTTCCGGGATATTGTTGAATCAAATATCTACTCTCAATATCCTGACGCGGAAATTTCTTTGGTTGATGATTATACTAAACATATACCTCAGGATATTCCTAATAAAGAATGGGATCTTTTTGGCTGTAATTTTGTTTTTTCCGGCAGTGATGTTTATCCGATTAAAACTTATTCTAAATTTGAAGACGAAACACAACTTGAAATTCATAAAGAAAGAAAAATTGATCCTTTGGCAGGACTTTTAGAAGGAATGACCACTATTGGACCCGGAGAGCAGTTTTGGCTGCAGTTTATTTTTAAGCCGATAAGAGATGAAAATCCCTGGAGAACAAGGATAAGAAATGAGATTGACAGCATAACCAAAAGGAAAAAACCAGAACCGTCAAAGTCAATAATTCAGGAAGCAGCGGAAATTATAATAAGCGGACAGCAGAAATCAAAACAAGCGGGACCTGTCTTTTCCGGGCCGTCGTTAATTCCCGGAGAAATAGTAAAGTTAGACGGGCTTGAAGAAAAGATTTCAAAATTTGCCTTTTCCTGTTTTATTAGATTCATCTATCTTGGCAAAAGAGAAGTTTTTCATAAGCCAAAGGCAAGGTTTGTTTTTGGTTTTTTCAAAGAAATTTCAACCGAAAACCTGGGCGGAATAAAAATCTGGAAAAAAACGATGACTAAAGTAAAATCAGTGTTTTTTTGGTTTTTAGACAAAAGAAGGCTTTATTTAAGAAAGAGAAAAATATTTAGGTTTTATAAAATGAGGGTTCCGCCTTTATTTCCCAATCCTGGCGGAACTTTTGTGATTAATACCGAGGAAGCGGCTACTTTATTTCATATCCCTTCAGGATTAATATCTTCGGTTTCAACCGTTCCCCGGGTCGGAATTAAAAAAGGAGAAGCTCCTTTGGATTTGCCAATCGGATAAATTCATTAATATGAACAATGAAATAAATTTTTTTGCTGAAACCACCTTTCGCAACCAACGAAAGCGCTTTGGCGTTAGAATTGATGATCGTTTCCGCCATATTTATGTTGTTGGAAAAACTGAAATGGGTAAAACAGCGATGATGATGAATATGGCGATTCAAGACATTCAAAATGGGCATGGAATCGGTTTTGTTGACCCTCACGGCGAAACAGCGGAAAAACTTTTGGACTTTATTCCCTCTCATCGGATTAATGAAGCGGTTTATTTTAATCTGGCTGATATGGCTTACCCAATTTCTCTTAATGTTGTTGAGAAGACAGACTCTAAATATTTTCATTTAATCGCTTCAAATATAAATGGGATTTTTAAAAAAATTTGGCCCGATATTTGGTCTTCCAAAATAGAATATATTTTAAATAATTGTATTTTTGCCCTCTTAGAATATCCAAACTCAACTTTGCTGGGAATTAATCGGATGCTGGCTGATTCAGATTATCGAAAAAAAATAGCTGATAAAGTAAGCGATCCCTTGGTAAGAGCTTTTTGGGTTCAGGAATATCCTAAATATGTTCAAAAATATGAAACAGAAGCCATTGCCGCTATTCAAAATAAATTTGGCCAGCTTGTTTCCGCTTCTCTCATCAGAAATACTATTGGTCAGCTTAAATCCTCAATTAGCATTAGAGAAATAATAGACAAAGAAAAGATTCTGATAGTTAATTTATCCAAGGAAGAAATAGGAGAAGAAAAAGCCTATTTTTTGGGAGGGCTTTTAATTACTAAATTGCAGATTGATGTTTTGTCAAAAACTGATTCGTCGGAAGAACAAAGGAAAAAATTTTTTCTCTATATTGATGAATTTCAAAATTTTGCGACCGAACGTTTTGCCGACATTTTAACCGAGGCAAAAAAGTTTAGAATAGGCTTGGTTTTGGGTCATCAATACCTTGCCCAGGTAGATAATAAAATAAAAGAGGCAATATTTGAAAATATGGGAACTATCATTGCTTTTCGGGTAGGCGCTGAAGACGCTCAATTTTTAGCCCGAGAATTTATTCCTGAATTTGACGTTGACGATTTAGTAAATTTAGCAAAATATAATATCTATTTAAAACTTATGATTAACGGCATGACCAGCCGTCCTTTTTCAGCTGAAACTCTGCCGCCAATAGCGCCGCCTAAGGAATCAAATAAAGAAAAAATTATTAAACTTTCCAGGGAGAAATACGGGGGCTTAAGCAATATTATTGAAGGGAAAATATCTCGTTGGTCGGAAAAAAAAGAATTATTAAAAAAAGCTTCTTATTTGCCTTTAATGCTTTATAGTGTTAAATGCGCTGTCTGTCAGAAAGAAATTAAGACAATGTTTAAGCCGGATGGGACTAAACCGGTCTATTGTAAGACCTGCTTAAATAAAAGAAAAGTTTTGCCTTCAATAAAAGCTCCGACTGTTCCGAAAAAAAGGATTTTTAAAACAGAAGGATAGCGCGCATTATGAAAACAATTAAGGATTTTAATTTTAGAAACAAATATGTTTTGGTTCGTTGTGATTTTGATGTTCCTGTTTCAAGAACAGGGGATATTGTTGATGATTTTAGAATTAAACAGAGCATTCCGACCATTAAGTATTTAATTAAAGAAAGGGCAAGGGTGATTTTAATAAGCCATTTGGGGAGGCCAAAGAAGAGAGAGCTTAGATATAGCTTAAAACCAGTCGCTCAAAAATTAGAGAAATTGTTAAAACAAAAGGTAAAATTTTTAAATGATTGTATTGGCGCTAAAGTAAAAAAAGAGACAGAAAAAATGAAGCCGGGCGAGATAATTCTTCTGGAGAATTTAAGATTTTATGAGGAAGAAACCAAAAGAGATTTAAAATTTGCTGAAAAGTTGTCTCAATTAGCGGATATTTATATTAATGAGGCATTTGCCGTCTGTCATAGAAATCACGCTTCGCTTGTTGACTTGCCGAAATTTCTGCCTTCAGGGGCTGGTTTTTTGCTGGAAAAGGAAATTTGCGTATTGGGAAATTTAATGAAAAAAGCTAAAAAGCCGTTGATTGTTATAATTGGCGGTAAAAAAGTTGAAACTAAGGCAAAATTAATTGATAAAATCTCATTCCGAGCCAACTCTTTGCTTATTAACGGGTTAATCCAAAAAGAGCTGAAAGAGAAAAGAATTTCTTTAAAATATCCTCAAAAGATTATTAAACCAGTTGACGAAATTAAGGGGAAAGACATTGGACCAAAAACAATAAAACTTTTCAGAGACAAAATAAAGGGAGCTAAAACTATTTTTTGGAACGGACCTTTGGGAATGATTGAAAAACAAGAGTTTTCAAAGGGCTCAAAAGAGATTGCCAAAGCGATTATTAAAAGTCCGGCCTTATCAGTAATTGGAGGGGGGGAGACCCTAAAATTTTTAAATGAAATTGGCTTGTTGGAAAAATTTAACCATGCTTCTGTCGGCGGAGGGGCAATGCTTGCTTTTTTGTCCGGCGAGAAACTGCCCGGGATTAAAGCATTAAAGTAAGACAATGCCAATATACTCTAGTCTGTTCTGAACAGGTTTACTAAAATGATACGGATATATTAATATTGATTATGGAAATAAAGAATTTAAAAAAAGCGGCAAACCGTATTCTAAAAGCGATAAAAAAGAGAGAAAGAATTGTTCTCTATGGAGATGCTGATTTGGACGGAGCAGCTTCGGTAATTATCTTGAAAGAAAGCATTCAAATTCTGGGAGGCGAGGTCGCAGCTGTTTATTTTCCTGACTGCGAAATTGAAGGTTATGGAATATCAAAAACAGGGCTTGATTGTTTAAGAAAATTTGCCCCTGCTTTACTCGTTGTCGTAGATTGCGGCATAGGAAATTTTAAAGAAACCAATCTGGCAAAAAAATTAGGATTTGAAATAATAATTATTGACCACCACCAGGTTTTAGGCAAACTGCCTAACGCTTCAATTATCGTTAACCCGAAACAAAAAGGCGATAAATACCCTTTTAAGGAACTGGCAACAACGGGCATTGTTTTTAAGCTTTCAGAGCTGCTTTTAGGGAATCAGATGAGAGATAGTTTAAGAAAAAACTTCCTGGAACTTACGGCTTTGGCGACTATTGCCGATATGATGCCGAATGAGCAGGAAAACAAAATGTTTATTGAACAGGGGATGGCTTCAATAAAAAATTCCTGGCGGCCAGGGATTCAAGCTTTTTTAAAAATGGAGCCATTTGAAGGTATTTCTAATTTAAGTCAGAAAATTTCAAAACTTGTTTCCATTTTGAACATCAGAGATTTACAAAAAGGAATACCAGCCAGTTTTAGATTGCTTACCTCTTTGGTCGAAGAAGAGTCGCAAAACGCAATTAAAAAATTATTGAACCAAAGCGAAATCAAAAAAACCAAAATAAGCAACGCAACAAAAGAAATTGAATGGCAGATTTCAAAAGAAATTGAACCAATTATTTTTATGGGTTCAACAAAGTGGGAAATTGGTTTTATTGGCGCGTTGGCGTCAATAATGTGCAATAAATATAAAAAGCCAACTTTTATATTCAAGAAAGGAGTAGAAGAAAGCCAGGGAGCAGTAAGGGCATTATTAGGCGTAAACAGCGTTTGTCTGATGGAAAAGTGTTCAAAATATCTTTTGGTTTTCGGGGGTCATCCCCGGGCGTCCGGCTTCCGGATAAAAAATAAGAATCTGGAAAAATTTAAAAAATGCCTTATTAAAAATTTATGAAAAAGATTATTATTTACACAGACGGCAGTTCGCGCAATAATCCAGGGCCATCAGCTATTGGGGTTGTTTTTTGCAATGAAAAAAACCAACCCATTAAAAGATACTCGGAATATTTAGGAGATAATTTAACCAATAATGAGGCCGAATATCAGGCTGTGGTTTTTGCTTTGAAAAAATTTAAAGCTTTGTTTGGAAAAAAATTAGCCAAAAATTCAGAAATTGAAGTAAAAACAGATTCAGAACTTTTAATAAAGCATTTAAGGGGAGAATATAAAATTCTGGAACCAAGAATTCAAACATTGTTTTTGTTGGTTTGGAATTTAAGAATTGATTTCAAAAAAATAAAATTTACCCTTATTTCTCGGCTAAAAAACAAAGAAGCGGATAAGCTGGCTAATGAAGCATTAAATAATCAGGGTAGCGCTCAGAAAATGTTTTGAAACAGAAATGTGGCTTAAAATCATTGATAGTTATTTCTTTTTTGTTAAAATAAAATCAACTCAAGTAGGCGAGGCAATCGCCCCCCTTCACTTTATACAGGCTTCCAAAACAAATTTTACAAAGTTATTCTCAATACAGAATTTATAAATAAAATGAAAGTCCGTATAAAGTGGTGGGGGGAGGAAAGTCCGAACACCATTGAAAGTAGCAGCTAACAGCTGTCGGCCGTGAGGCTAGAGGTGCGAACAGTGACGCTGAAGCGCGAAAGCGCTGAAGCGCCGAGCGCATTTGTTATGCGCTTGGCGAATCTTATTGGAAACTTTAAGAATGAAACGGCTAAATCCTTACTGGGTGCAAGAGCAAACCCCCATCTTTTTAACAAAAGAGAGGGTAAAAAAGTAGCTCGCTTGAGCCAAAGAGTAATTTTTGGCCCAGATAGATGATTGTCCACGCCCGCCAAAATTTCGAAGAAATTTAGGCGGGCAAGACAAAATTCGGCTTATTGCCTGCTTGAGTTTTTTGCTTGAACACAATAAACAACCATTGAGGTTGTTTAAGGTTATTTAAAAGAGCGTAGGTTCGAATCCCACACTCCGCACACGGAAGAATTTGTCAAACATTTCGCCTCGCCCCTGCAGGGCTCGGTCGTCGAAGAAAAATTAAAACCTAAAATGAATAAAATAATTCTAATAATATTTTTACCCCTATTTTTGGTTTTTGGTTATTACATTTTATTTTTTGAGCCAAATAATATTCAAATTGAAAAACAGGTTATTGCTATTGAAAATTTACCCCAGAGATTTGACGGAGTAAAAATTGTTCAGCTTTCAGATTTTCATTCTTTATGGTTTGGCAGCCGAGAAAAAAAGGTTTTAGAAATGCTTGAAAAATTGAACCCGGATTTTGTTTTTATTACCGGAGACTTTGTTGACCCAATCACAAAAGCGATAACTGATAGAAAGTTAAATTCCGTCAAAATTTTTTGGCAGAAATTAGGAGAAAAATACGAAAATCGGATATTCGGAGTTTTGGGTAATCACGATACTAAATTTGTAAAAAATTATCTAATAGAAAGCGGAATCACTATTTTAGACAACGAAAACAAAAAACTAATTCTTAATAATGAACACATTTATTTAGTCGGAGTAGATGATCCCTGGACCCGTCGCGCCAATTTGTCAAAAGCAATGGTCGGGATAGAAAATGAGCCCCCCAAAATTTTATTAGCTCACGCGGCAGAGATAATCAATGAAGCGGTAAAAGAAAAAATAGATTTGGTCTTGGTTGGTCATACTCACGGCGGCCAAGTTAATATTCCGATTGTCGGTAGATTAATCCAGCCCCTTTCAAAATATGGTCGGAAATATACTAGCGGGCTTTTTAGAATAGAAGACACTTATTTATATGTTAACCGAGGGATTGGCACCTCTATTTTACCAATCAGATTTAATTGTCCGCCTGAAATTACTTTGATTGAGTTGCAAAAGAAAATATTATGATTGAAGATTAGTTATTTATGGAGGTGTTAGGCACCGAGTGGAGGTGTTAGGCACCAGGTGTTAGACACCGAGTGTCTAACATGTTAGACTATTAAACAAAAGGTCGAAACAGATAATCTAATTTAGAAAAAAATTATGTTGAATAAAAAACATTATCCTCTGATTCGCACAATTTATCTTTATCTTTTTTCTTTGATTGGCTTGGCGCTTTTGATTGCTGGGGGAGTTCGTTTTTTGGAGATGGGATTAAAAGCCTTTGTTTTTACCGAAGTTGAAAGACAAGAACGGCTTTGGCATCAACAGCCGCCTCATGCTCCTTGGTCATTTCCAATGCCCATACCTGAAGAAATAGATACTGAAAAAAACCAGCCAGAAATAGAAGAAAAAGAAATATGCCTTTCTGAAGCAGAAAAAAAGCAGTTTGATAGGTGGATGGTTGCTTTTGAGGAGTGGGAGGAAAGAAGAATGGAAATTGACCCTGTCGCTGTCCGCCGGCACCGAGAGGCTTCCTCAAGTTTAGCTAAGATTTTGATTGGCCTACCTTTATTCCTTTATCATTGGTCTATTATCAAAAAGGAGACAGGGAATAAAGAAAACGACCAGAAGGAAAATAAGGTATAGTCAAAAGTCGAATTCAACAACCCATTAATCCGGGAAATCGCGGAGAGACAATCTGTCTAAAAAATGGGTACTTGGCACCAAGCTCGCTAAAACTTGAAATTGTCAAAGAACGCGGCGAAGACATTTCATTTTTTGGCCTCGCGGTCGCCCCGAGCGAAGCGAGGGGCGAAATTCACTCGAGCTATTTTAAGAATAGCGCACCTCTTAATTTAGTAAGCACATATTTATTACATCCTTTCTGTATTGATTTTAATTCTTCCTGATTAAAGGATCTGCATTTTTCATATTCCGGGTCAATTGTTTTTTCAGGCCGGAAATTTTGTAAAAAATATCTTTTGGCGGGAGAAATATCTTTAGCCATTTGAATAACATCTTCTTTTGTGTGAAGGACAGGGACAACAGTTGTTCTAAACTCATAATCAACGTCAGAATTTTTAATAATCTCAATACTCTTTTTAATCTTTCCCATATTAACCTTTGCGCCAACAACTTGTTCATATCTATTTTTAATTTTCAATCTGTCATTTTGCATTTTGCATTTTACATTTTGCATTTTGGCGTTGATTGGCGCCTTAATATCCATTGCGACATAATCAACCAATTTTTCATTAATTAATTTTAGTAGCATTGCCGGGTCAGAACCATTAGTATCAAGTTTTATTAAATAGCCAAGTTTTTTAATCTTTTTAATAAAATCTGGCAATTTTTTGTTTATACAAGGTTCGCCGCCGCAAATTGCTACTCCTTCCAATAATCCTTTTTTTTCTTTTAAGAAAGTAAAAAACTCCTTCTCGGAGATTCGCGGCTGTTTTTTAATTTTGCCAGGCAAGACAAGTTCTGCTGAATAACACCATGGGCAGCGAAAATTGCAGCCAATAAGAAAAACCGTGCAAGCTATTTTGCCCGGATAATCAATAAGAGTGGTTTTTTGCAAACCTCCGATTTCAATCTCGCGCATAAGTTAAATTATTTTAGAAATTTTAAACAATTTCCGTTCTCGCGCCTCTTGTTGTTTTCCGGCATTCCACTGTTGTATGGGGCGGAGGTACCCCACTACCCTTGAATAAACTTCGCAGGGCTGTTTTATGGCGCATTTTGGACATTCAAAATGTTCTCCCTCTAAATAACCGTGACTGGGGCAGATACTGAAGCTGGGTGTAAGTGTAATATAGGGCAAGTGAAAGTTTTCAAAAATCTTCTTGATCAAATTTTTAACCGTTTGAATATCAGAAACTCTTTCGCCTAAAAAAAGATGAAAAACACTGCCTCCCGTATATTTGCAAGTTAACTCATCTTGAAGTTTAAGGGCATCAAAAATATCATCAGTATAGTTAACCGGTAATTGCGAACTATTAGTGTAATACGGAACTTTTTTTGTTCCAGCTGTAATAATGTCCGGATATTTAGTTTTGTCTTTTTGGGCTAATCTGTAAGCAGTGGATTCGGCCGGAGTTTGTTCTAAATTATAGATATTTCCGGTTTCTTTCTGGTATTTTACTATTTTGGTTCTCATAAAATCCAAGACCTCAATGGCAAATCTTCTCCCTCTTTTTGAGGCGATATTTTCACCGATAAAATTCAAAAGCGCTTCGTTCATTCCTACTAAGCCTATGGTTGCAAAGTGGTTAGCATAATAAGCGCCTCGCATTTTTTTTATTCCCTGAAGATAAACTCTGGAAAAAGGATATAATCCTTTTTCAATAAAGTTTTCAATCGTCTTTCTTTTTGTCTCCAAACTTTCTTTTGCCAAATCCATTGCCTCTCCTAATTTTTGAAAAAAATCTTTTTTTGTTTTAGACAAATAACCAATTCTGGGCATATTGATTGTGCACACGCCAATACTGCCGGTATTACTTCCACTGCCAAACAATCCGCCTCCGCCTCGGTTGTGAAGTTCCCGTAAGTCAATTCTCAATCGACAACACATGCTTCTAACATCCTCAGGATTCATATCAGAGTTAATATAATTGGCAAAATAATTTATTCCGTATTTTGCCGAGGCCTCAAAAATTCCGTCAAAAGCAGGTTCGTCCCAGGGAAAATCTTTAGTAATGTTTATTGTTGGAATTGGAAACGAGAACGGCCGATTATCCTTATCGCCTTCCAGCATTGCATCATAAAAGGCCTTGTTAAATATTTTCATTTCTTCTTCAAATTCGCTATAAGTTTCTTTTTGCGGTTTTCCGCCAATAATCACTGGCTGTTTGGCAAAAACAGAAGAAGGCCGAAGATCTAAAGTAATATTGCTAAAAGGATTTTGAAAGCCGACCCGAGTCGGCGTTGCCATATTGAACAAAAATTCCTGAAGAGCTTGTTTTGTTTGTTGATAGTTTAAGTTGTCGTAACGGATAAAAGGGGCTAAAAGAGTGTCAAAGTTTGAAAAACTTACGGCGCCGGCAACTTCGCCTGTAATAGTAAATAGAAAATTTACGGCCTGGCCCAAAGCGCTCCTGAAATGTTTTGCCGGCTTGGAAGACATTTTCCCGGAAACACCGCCAAAACCTTTTAATAATAAATCATACAAATCCCATCCCGAACAATAAACCGCTAAAGTGTCTAAGTTGTGAAGGTGCAAATCTCCTGATTCATTCGCTTCTCTAATTTCTTTTGGATAAACTTTATTAAGCCAATATTTCTTGACAATGCCGGAAACTCCGTAATGATTCAGCCCCTGCAGGGAAAAAGCCATATTAGCGTTTTCCTTAATCTCCCAATCCATTTTTTCTAAATACTGGTCAACCCTTTCTGTCGCCTCTTCTGAAACCGCTACTGCTTCCCTGATTCTCCTTCTTTGCTCACGGTATAAAATATAGGCCTTGGCTGTTTCTACCAGACCCTCTAAAATTAAAACTTCTTCAATAATATCCTGGATTTGCTCAACAGAAGGTATTTCATCTTTCTTAAAACGTCTGCTCAAAATCTGGACAACCCTATCTCCTATTTTTTTTGTCTTTTTCCCATCGCCTTGCCCTGTAGCGGTAATGGCTTTAAAGATAGCGTCAGTGATTTTTTGATGGTCAAAATTTACAATAGTTCCATCTCTTTTTTTTACCTGCCCAAGCTTTCCTTCGGAAAATTTAGGCGGGTAAATTTTTGTAATTTTATTCTTCATGTATTTTTGTAAAATAATTGGCAAAGACAATGTCCTTGTTTTTCAATCTCTTTTTTGTGCCATTGGCATGGACAAATTTTATTTTTATCTTCTTCTTTGTTTCCTTTAACCCTTCTGCAGGGACAATATCTTTCTCCGTATCTCTTTTCATTCGCCAATAAGCCTTTAGCTATTCCATTAACCACATTTTTTTCAGGATTTAACTTAAACCCATTTTCTTCTGCGTATTTCTCGTATTGCTTGATTGTCTTTTCAATATCCTTTTTAGTATATTCTTCCAGAATAGTTTTTAGCCATTGCTTAATTATGATTTCTGTTTTTAAGCCAATAGATTTATCAATTAATTTTCCATTTTTGAAAACAAAAATTGTCGGTATTTCTTCAACGTTAAATTTGGTAGCGGCAAGCGGCGCTTCATCAATGTTTACTTTAGCAAAGACAATTTCTTTTTCAAGCTCTTTAGCTATTCTTTGTAGAATCGGACTAAATGTTTTACAGGGAAGACACCAATCAGCCCAGAAATCAACTAAAACTATTTTTTTAGTATTTTGAATTTCTTTGTCAAAATTTTCATCAGTTAAATTAATCATTGTTATGTTTTTTCTACGTTTCTAAATTTTATGTCCGAACCCTCCTCCAAAAGAGGAGAGTTCGGGAGACTGCGTTCTCAAACCCTCCTCCTCTGGAGGATGGTTTGAGAGACTATTGCCTTACTATTGCTTTGGCTGGGCAAGCCTCTACAGCTTCAATAAGGCAGGTTTTGTTTTTGTCAAAATCTGCCCCATTTTTTATTTGAGATTTGCCGTCTTTCATTTCAAAAATTTCAGGGCACAAGCTTTCGCATAACCCGCAGCCAAGACATTGTTCTTTGTTTACCTGCCACTCTCCTAACTTTTTTTTAGGTGAAGAAAATTTATTCGTTTCCAAGTTCTGGATGGATTTAGAAGACGAAGAATAAGCTTTGTAATTTTGCGATGACATAATTTTAATTATACTATCAATAAAACAATTTTTTGTCTATCCCTCTTTGTATTAGGGGTGTCCTAAATGGTTTATTGGCTTTTAGCTGGCTTATGTTATTATAATATTAGTTGGATAATTTTCTAATATCTCCCTGTAGCTCAACTGGACAGAGCGATTGCCTTCTAAGCAGTAGGTTGCAGGTTCGAGTCCTGCCAGGGAGACCGCTGGAAGGGCGGGATTGTTCTTTGTAAAATTCGCAAAAAAGTTTCCATACAAAATCCTTATGTATGGTGGCATTAGTGTAGTGGTTTCGCACTGCAACCTGTGGAGTTGCCGGGAGGAGTTCGAATCTCCTATGCCACCAAATTTAAAATAGTCGTCTTAATGACTATTTTATTCATTATTTTTTCTTTTTTTAGTATTAAATTCCATTGCCAGCAACAAAAAAATATGCTATTTTGATATTAAAATACTGCCCCTGTAGCTCAACGGATAGAGCATCACATTCCTAACGTGAAGATCCAGGTCCGACTCCTGGTAGGGGCATACGGGCCCGTGGTATAGCGGTAACACGCGACTATGGCATAGTTGAGTCCGGGGTTCGATTCCCCGCGGGTCCACCAAAGTTTATTTAT
>JAHXGL010000005.1 GCA_019923655.1 Candidatus Nealsoniibacteriota bacterium | reverse complement strand
TGTGCATAGCGGGGTCAGACCCCGTTTGACATTTAAAGGTTTTTATAGTATAGAAGAAATATGGAAGATAAATTTAATGAACAAGTAAAAGAACAAGGCAAAGAAAAAGAACAGACAAAACTAAAAGACGCAGAACAGCAAATAAAAGAATGCAGAAAACAAAAGGATGAATATTTAGCTGGTTGGCAAAGGGCAAGGGCAGATTTTTTGAATTATAAAAGAGGAGAAATAGAAAGGGTTGAAGAAATTTTAAAATATGCTAACTTAGATTTAATTTTGAAAATTTTGTTTATTTTGGATAATTTTGATTTAGCTGAAAAGGAACTATTAAAGGAAATGACCAAAGATAAAAATGCAGACCTTGTTGAACGCAAAATTTCTATTGGGGTAAAAGGAGTTTTGCAGATTAAAACCCTTTTTTTGGATTTTTTGAAAAATCAGGAAATAGAAGAGATAAAAGCGATTGGAACCAAGTTTGACCCGAATTTTCATGAGGCAGTGGAAATAGTTGAACCTAGTTTTGCTGAAGCTTTTGCGAGCAAGTCCGGCATAGTTGTGGAAGAAATTCAAAAAGGTTATAAATTACACGGCAAAGTAATTAGACCGACAAAAGTAAAGGTTACCAAGTAAAGATTATTAAGCAAACGCACAAAAAATTATGGGTAGAATTATAGGCATTGACCTCGGCACTACATTTTCTGCCACAGCTGTAATAGAAGCTGGGGAGCCAAAAATCATTGAAAATAAAGAAGGAGGAAGAACCACTCCTTCGGTTGTTGCTTTGAGTAAAAACAATGAACGATTAGTCGGAGTTTTAGCCAAGCGCCAGCAAATTACCAACCCTCAAAATACTATCTATTCAATTAAGAGATTGATAGGCAAGCGCTTCTCTGATGCTGAAGTCCAAAAAGATAAAAAATTTCTGCCTTATGAAATTAAAGAAGCGGCTGATGGCGAAGTGGAAGTTAAAATGGGAACCAAATGGTATAAGGCGCTGGAAATTTCAGCAATGATTTTACAGAAACTAAAAAGAGATGTTGAGGAAAAATTGGGCGAGAAAATTGAAGATGCAATTATTACCTGTCCTGCCTATTTTGATGATTCACAAAGAAAAGCGACTAAAGTAGCTGGAGAAATCGCTGGTTTTAATGTCCAGAGGGTAATTAACGAACCAACAGCAGCTGCTTTGGCTTATGGTTTGACCAAAAAGAAAAACCAACAGATTGTTGTTTTTGATTTTGGCGGAGGGACTTTTGATGTTTCAATTCTGGATATTTCAGAAGACACGGTTGAAGTCAAGGCAATAGGCGGAGATACTCATTTAGGGGGAGATGATTTTGACAGGAAAATCATAGATTGGATAGTTGAAGAATTTAAAAAAGAACAGGGAATTGACTTATCTAAAGATTCTTTAGCTTTACAGAGGATTAAAGAAGCAGGGGAGAAAGCAAAAATTGAATTGTCCAGCGCAATAGAAACAGAAATTAATCTTCCCTTTATTACTTCAGACGCTGCCGGACCCAAGCATCTTTTATACAAATTAAGCCGAGCCGGTCTTGAGAATTTAGTAGCGAGCTATATTGATCAATCAATTAAATTAGTAAAAAAAACCTTAAAAGAGGCAAACCTGACAATTTCAGATATTGAAGAAATAATTTTAGTCGGCGGACAGACCAGGATGCCAAAGATTCAGGAGGAAATTAAAAAGCTTTTTAACAAAGAGCCCTGTAAAGAGGTTAATCCTGACGAGGTCGTGGCAATTGGAGCGGCTGTTCAAGCCGGAATTCTACAGGGAGACGTGAAAGATATTCTCCTTTTAGACGTTACCCCGCTATCTTTGGGGATTGAAACCCTGGGTGGAGTGAACACTGTTTTAATTTCCAAAAATACCACTGTGCCGGTTGCCAAAACTCAAATCTTTTCTACAGCTGCTGACAATCAACCATCAGTAGAAATCCATATTTTACAAGGAGAAAGGCAAATGGCTTCGGACAATAAAAGTTTGGGTAGGTTTATTTTAGACGGTCTTCCCCTTGCCCCGCGCGGAATTCCTCAAATTGAAGTAAGCTTTGACATTGACGCCAATGGCATCTTAAATGTTTCAGCTAAAGACAAAGCGACCGGAAAAAGCCAATCCGTAAGAATTGAAGGTTCTTGCGGTATTTCAAAAGAAGAAGCTGCCAAAATGAGAAAAGACGCTGAACTTCATATGGAAGAGGACCGCAAGAACAGGGAATTGATTGAAGCAAGGAACATAGCTGATAGTTTAATTTATGCCAGCACCAAAACTTTAAGGGAAGCTGGAGAGAAAATTTCGCACGATGATAAAAAAGAAATTGAAGAAAAGATTGACGCATTGAAAAAAATAAAAGAGAGTGATAATACAGAAGAAATTAAAAATAAAACATCAGAGCTTTCTTCGGTTATCCAGAAAATTGGAGCAGAGATGTATCGGCAAGAGCAAAAACAAGAACAAAAACAGGAAGACAAACGCAAAGAACAAAGCAAAGAAACCAAAGATAAAGAAACCAAAGATATTGAAGAAGGAGAGTATAAAGAAGACTAAGTTTCTAAAAACATAACATGAAAGATTATTATCAAACATTAGGCATTCGCAAAGGCGCGTCTCAAGAAGAAGTTAAAAAGGCATATCGGAAATTAGCTCATAAATATCACCCCGATAAAGGCGGAGACGAGAAAAAGTTTAAAGAGATAAACGAAGCCTATCAAGTTCTTTCTGACCAGAAAAAAAGAACTCAATACGATAGCTTTGGCCAGGTTTTTGAAGAAGGAGCGGGAGCTCATCCTGGTTTTGATTTTAACTGGGCTTGGGGTAATTCAGAAAACGTTGGAGCTGAATTTGATTTAGGAGAGTTAATGGAAGAAATGTTTGGCTTTGGCGTTCCTCGCAGAAGAAAAGACCTAAAAAGAGGAAAAGATATTGAAATTGATTTAGAAATCTTGTTAGAAAATACCTTATCTGGAATAGAAAAAGAAATTTCCCTGTATAAAATGATTGCCTGTTCTCGGTGTCAGGGCAGGGGAGCTGAACCGGGTTTTTCAAATAATGAATGTTTCTCTTGCCGAGGCACTGGCCATGTTCAGCAAATTAAAAAAACATTTTTAGGGGCATTCACCAGGCACACTATTTGTCCGGAGTGTAACGGAGAAGGATATCGGCCAACCAAACTTTGTAATGTTTGCAAAGGCGAAGGAAGAATAAAAGGCGAAGATAAAATTAAAATTTTTATTCCAGCTGGCGTGGATAACAATCAGGTCCTTAAAATTGAGGAAAAAGGAGAAGCAGGCAGAAGAGGCGGAAAGCCAGGCAATTTATATATAAAGATTTTTGTAAAGCGACACTCTGTTTTTAAGAGAAGGGGAGATGATTTATATGTTTCTTTGGCTATTTCTTTTTCGCAAGCCGCTTTAGGAGATGAAATTGAAGCGCCGACATTAGGAGGTTCGGACGGAAAAAAGACCAAAATTTTATTAAAAATTCCTTCAGGAACTGAATCAGGAAAAATTTTGCGAATTTCAGAAAAAGGAATTCCTCATTTTTCCGGTTATGGCAAAGGAAGCATGTATGTAATATTAATGGTCAAGACGCCAACCAAATTAACAAAGAAACAAAAAGAGCTTTTTACTGAATTAAAAAAGCAAGGAATATGATGGGAATCGCGCCCCCATAGCTTAGTGGTAAAGCAGTAGCCTTTTAAGCTTCTGACGAGGGTTCGATTCCTTCTGGGGGCAGTTGGATAATACTTTTTTATGGTTTGTAAATTAACCAAATTAGGTCCGGGTCTGGCAATAGTTTTTTTAGCGATTATTCTTGTCATTGCTGGTTTTGGCTTTGGTTTTTATTTTGGGATGCAAGAAAAAGACATAGATCCGATTGAGGACGCAGCAAATCAAGAAGCGTGTAAGCCAAAAGAAATTGATTTTGCTTTATTCTGGGATGTTTGGCGGATTATTCAAAGAGAATTTCCAGAGATAACTCCTCAAGAAATGCTTTATGGAGCAATTTCCGGAATGATAGAAAAATTAGAAGATCCCTATACTATTTTTTTAAATCCGGAAAACACTAAAAGATTTATTGAAGACGTAGAAGGAGTTTTTGAAGGAGTGGGAATGGAAATTGGAATAAGAGACGGACAGCTTCGGGTAATCGCTCCCTTAAAGGGAACGCCAGCTTATAAAGCCGGTCTTCGCTCAGGTGATAAAATTATAAAGATAAACGAGAATAAGACTGCGAATTTAAGCATTATAGAAGCGGTAAATCTTATCAGGGGACCAAAAGGAACCAAAGTTAGATTATCTATTCTTCGTAGGGGGGAATTGCCGACCCCTAAAGAAATTGAAATTGTTAGGGGAATAATTGAAATTCCTTCTTTGAGATGGGAGATGCTTGAAGGACGCATTGCTTATTTAAAGATTTATCATTTTAGCACCAAAACTAATCGTGATTTTTCCAAGATAGCTGTTGAAATTTTAAATAGCGATGCCCAAAAAATAATTCTGGACCTTAGAAATAACCCAGGGGGTATATTAAAGGTAACCAAAGATATTGCCGGATGGTTTTTAGAAAGAGGGGATATAATTTTAATTGAAAATTTCAACGAGGAGAAAAGAGAAGTAAAAGCAATCGGGAACGCCCGTTTTTTAGGGTATCCAATAGTTGTTTTGATAAATCAAGGCACAGCTTCCGGCTCGGAAATTTTAGCGGCCGCTCTTCGGGACAATCGAGGAGTAAAAATAATTGGCGAAACATCTTTCGGCAAAGGCTCTGTACAGGATCTTACCAAATTAAGACAGGGCTATTCTTTAAGAATAACTATTGCTCAATGGCTGACTCCACAAGGCGAGCTTATTTCCAACAAAGGCCTTGAGCCGGATATTAAAATTGAAATGACTCAAGAGGATTTTACCAAAAACAGAGACCCTCAATTAGATAAAGCAATTGAAATAATAAAAAACTTATAATAATCTATGCGAGTTGTACTTTTGCAAGATATTGAAAACTTAGGAAAGAAATATGAAATCAAAAATGTGGCTAATGGTTATGCCAGGAATTTTTTAATTCCTAATAATATGGTTAAATTGGCAGACAAACAAGTTTTGATTTGGCTGGAAACACAAAAAGAGATTGAAAAGAACCAAATTACTAAAGAATTAAAAGAGACCCAGGAATTGGCTACCATGATTGACGGTCAGGAAGTTATCATTGCGGTCAAAGTTGGCGAAGAAGAACAGCTTTTTGAGTCAATTACCGTGCAAAAGATTTCAGAAAAATTAAAAGAGCTTGGCTTTGCGGTTGAAAAGAACCAGATTAAATTAGCAGAACCGATTAAAGAGCTCGGCGAATTCCCAATAAAAATTCATTTTAAGCATAATTTAGAAACAGAAATAAGGGTTATTATTATAAATGAAAAAAATGACTAAATATATTTTTGTTGCTGGCGGCGTAATGTCCGGCATTGGCAAAGGAGTGGCTTTGGCTTCTATTGGCCGAATTTTGAAAAGCAAAGGATTTAAGGTAGCCGCAATTAAAATTGACCCCTATGTTAATGTTGATGCCGGAACAATGAACCCCATTGAACACGGGGAAATTTTTGTGACCAATGACGGAACAGAATGCGATCAGGACATTGGAAATTATGAAAGATTTTTAGACGAAAATCTAACAACCGACAACTACATTACTACTGGCCGGGTTTATCAGGCAGTGATTAACCGGGAAAGAAATTTAGGATATAAAGGAAGATGCGTTGAAGTTGTTCCTGATATTCCCAATGAAGTCCTTGACAGAATTGATAAAGCGGCCCTTTCGCGAGTAAATACATTTCAAAATCAGGATAAAAAAAACGGGCTAGCCGCTGATTTTGTTTTAATTGAAATTGGCGGAACAGTTGGTGAATATCAAAACATGCTTTTTCTTGAAGCCGCCAGAATAATAAAAACCAAGAAACCCAAAAAAGTCCTTTTTGCGTTGGTCGGCTATTTGCCGATTCTGGAAACGACTGGCGAAATGAAGACTAAACCTATTCAACATGCAGTAAGGACCTTAAATGAAGCCGGTATTCAACCGGACATTATCTTGGGCCGTTCCAGGATTCCCTTAGACGAGCCAAGAAAAAGAAAAATTTCCTGTTTTTGCAATGTGGATATTAAAGATATTATTTCCGCTCCTGATGTTGAAACCATTTACGAAATACCGATTAATTTTGAAAAAGAAAATTTAAGCAAGCGGATTTTAAGAAAGTTTAATTTAAAATCTAAAAAACCGGACTTACAAGATTGGCAAAAATTAATTAAAACAGTAAAAACCGTTAACCTTGTTAAGAGTCAACAAGGCACAAGGGGAACACAAAGAAAACAAACCTCTAATGTGGTAAAAATTGGTATTGTTGGAAAATATTTTGAAACCGGTAAATTTGTCTTAAAAGATTCATATATTTCAGTAATAGAGGCAATAAAACACGCTGCCTGGTTTCATAAAAGAAAACCAGAGATTTGTTGGTTATCAGCGGAGTATTATGAAAAAAATTTAAAAAAACTTAGAGAATTAAAAGAATATGACGGGGTGATTGTCCCTGGCGGTTTTGGGAGCAGGGGAAAGGAGGGAAAGATAAAAGCGATTGAATTTTGCCGAAAACGCAAAATCCCATTTTTGGGACTTTGTTTGGGAATGCAAATGGCTGTGGTTGAGTTTGCCAGAAATGTCTGTGGCTTGAAAGAGGCTGATTCGGTTGAGTTTTTTCCTGGTTGTAAGCACCCGGTAATTGATGTTATGCCGGAACAAAAAGCCCTTTTAAGGGAGAAAAAATACGGAGGAACAATGCGATTAGGGGCTTATAACTGTAAAATTTCCGACAAAACCATTAGTTTTAGGGCTTATGGGTGTTCTGAGGTCTCTGAACGTCATCGCCACCGTTATGAGCTAAATAATGAGTTTAGAAGCGATTTGGAAGCTAATGGATTGACTATGGCCGGAATAAACCCGGAAAAAAACCTGGTTGAAATTATTGAACTTAAAACTCATCCATTTTTTGTCGGGGTTCAATTTCATCCGGAATATAAATCAAGGCCATTAAGGCCTCATCCATTATTTAGAGAGTTTATCAAGAGTATTCTAAATTCCAAAAGAATTTAGAAACTTTACAGCTTTACCCCGTTAGAGAGTCAACATTAACTATTTTAACAATTCTTTGAGAACTATCAAATAATTTCTTTTTTTTTGTCTTGAAATAAACTACTCCCTGAACGACCGAGTAAAGGGTATCATCTCTGCCTCGTCTGACATTTTTCCCGGCAATGAATTTAGTCCCTCTTTGGCGAATAATAACACTGCCCGGCTTGGCAGTCTGTCCTTCAAAAAGTTTTACTCCCAAGTATTTGGGTTGAGAATCTCTTCCTAATTTAGTAGCGCCAGCCGCTTTTGTTTTAGCCATCGCAGAGTTATGCTATCAAAAATTAAACAATTTGTAAAGCATTATCAAGCTGATATAATGTTATTCATTGGGATTGTTTTAATTTCTTTACTTTCTTTTGCTATGGGCTATATCACGGCAAAACAACAAGAAAAAGAACCAATCAAAATAGAACATCTTTATGAAAATAGCTATTATCGGGGCGGGAATAAATGGTTTATATCTTGCCTGGAAACTTTCAGAAAGGGGTCATAAGGCGATTGTTTTTGAAAAAAAACAAAGAATTGGCAAGCAAGTCTGTTCAGGCCTTTTCTCTGAAAGAATTTTAGAGTTTATTCCCAAGACCAATGCTCTAATTCAAAATCAGATAGAATCCGTCTTAATTCATTTTCCCAAAAAAACGATAAATGTTAAGTTCTCTAAAAAGTTTTTAGTGATGAGCCATATTGAACTTGACAGATTGACAGCTGGTCTGGCTCAAAAATCAGGAGCAGAAATCAAATTAAATTGTAATATAGCAATGTCAGACCTTAATGCCTTTGATAGAATTATTGGTTGCGATGGAGCCAAATCTATGGTAAGAAAAAGTTTAAATTTGCCTGAACCGACGCATTGTTCAGGTATTCAAGGATTTGTTTCGGAAGCTAATTTTTCTAATTATGTTGAAGTTTGGCCATTCAAAGGAGGATTTTCCTGGAAAATTCCTCAAGGCAAAGAAACAGAATATGGAATAATTGAAAGCCAAAAAGAAGCTAAACTCCTTTTTGAAGAATTTTTAAAGGAAAATAATCTTCATTTAGAAAGAATAAATTCAGCAATAGTTCCCCAGGGTTTGATAATTCCTTCTCACTCAACCATTACCCTTTGCGGCGATGCGGCCGGTCTTACCAAGCCCTGGAGCGGGGGAGGGGTAATTTGGGGATTGATAGCCGCTGAAATACTTTTACTAAATTTTCCTGATTTTCTAAAATATCAAAAAGCATCTACTAAATTCTTTTTGCCTAAAATTCTTTTTTCGAAGATAGCTACTAAAATGGTTTATTTTTTAGGATTTAAGTTTCCAAGGATTTTGCCAAAAAATATCAGAATTGAAAGCGATTTTTTAATGTAAATTTATGTCAGATAAAATAAAAAACATTCCAAAACACGTCGCCGTTATTCCTGATGGTAACCGGCGCTGGGCGAGAAAACGGGGATTAAAACCCTGGATTGGCCATCAAGAGGGGGTAAATTATTTTGAAAGGGTTTTGGAAAAAGCCATAGAGTTAAAAATTCCTTACTTTACTTTCTGGGGCGGTTCTTTTGATAATTTAACGAAAAGAAGCAAAATAGAACTTAAATTTTTGTTCAAAGTGTATACCAACCAATTTAAAAGAATAATTACCGACGAAAGAATTCATAAAAATAAGGTAAGGGTTAATGTTTTGGGACGTTGGCGGGAAGTTTTGCCAAAAGAAACCCAAATAGCAATTGAGAAAGCAATAAAAAGAACGAAAGATTATAACCAGCACTTTTTGACATTCCTTCTGGCTTATAATGGAACGGACGAAATGCTAAATTGTATTCAAAAAATTGCCAATTTTGCTAAACAAAAATCAATCAAAATAACCGAGAAATTAATTAAAGAAAACCTTTGGACAAAGGACTTGCCGCCGGTTGACTTAATTGTCAGGACCGGTTGCGAGAACGACCCTCACAATTCAACCGGTTTTATGATGTGGGATACAGCTTACTCCCAGCTTTATTTCAGCCAAACTCTTTTTCCAGACTTCGGTCCAGAGGAGTTTGAAAAGATAGTTAAAGATTATGCCCAGCGCCAACGAAGATTTGGCCGATAAATTTTCCAAATCTTGTCAGATTTGGAACAATAAATTTTATTCGTTTAAGCTATGGAATTTGCGATGAGTATCTTTAAGTTTTTTAGAGGTAACATGAGCATAAATTTGGGTAGTAGAAATATTTTTGTGGCCTAAAAACTCTTGGATAGTTCTTAAATCAACCCCTTTCATTAAGAGATCGGTAGCGAAAGAATGTCTAATCGTGTGGGGACTAGTAAAGGTCGGAATGCCAGCTAAAATGGCATATTTTTTGACAATATCTTCAACTGAACGAGGCGAAAGACGTCTTGGGCCTGATTTTGGGCCCTTGTAATTAATGAATAATGCTTTTTCTTTATCTTTACGAGTTTCTAAATATTTTCCTACCCATTTGGTAGCCCTTTTCGAAAAATAGACCGGTCGGGGCCGATTGCCTTTGCCGATAATAACAATTTCCAGATCTTTGGTTTCAGGAGTAATTTTAATCTGCTCTTTATTTAAGTTGGCTAATTCAGCTACCCGCAGACCAGTTGAAAACAAAGTTTCTAAAATAGCCCGGTCTCTTAATCCGGTCAAAGTAGAAGTTTTTGGGGCATTTAAAAGTTTTTTAATCTGGTCAACCGGCAAAAACTTAATCATCCTTTCATCAAATTTTGATTTAGGCAGTTTTATTTTAGTCGACGGAAGACAGAGAATGTCCCGGTTGGTAAAGTAATTTAAAAAATTGCGGAGGGTAATAAGGTAATAATTCTGGGTGGACCTTTTAATGGGTTCTTTGGTGTTTTTATTAAAGCTCTGGGATAAAAACACCCTATATTTTCTGATATGGTCTTCAGAGAGCTCGTGGGGCACGAGAGTCTCCAAATTATTGATTTTTAGCCAACTAACGAACTTCTTTAGAAATCTTTGATAAGTTTCCTGTGTTTTATTGCTCAATCCTTTTTCAATATCTAAATATTCCAAAAAATCATTAGTATGTTCTACAATTGGCCTTGAATCTTTTTTCATAGTAGGGAAGTGGTTAAATTTGCGCCCTATATTATAGTTCGCTAAAGAGTTATTATGCGAAATATTCTATATTCATAATATACAAGGTAAAAAGCCTTGTCAAGGAAAAAAATCCTTATCCCCTACTAATTTTGAACTACTATTTTATTAATTCCTTAAATCTTTCCCAGAGAGATTTGCCAACTTTTGGTATTTCTTGTTTTACTTCTTGCTTTTCTCTTTCAAGTTCTTGTTCAATAATCGGTTTCTTTTCTTCTATTTTTGGTTTTGCGTCTTCCCTAAACCAATTTTCAACTCTTGACCAAACATTAATATAAAACCAGTCCCACATTCCTTGCCAAACAGGCAAGACCTCCTCTTCCCAGATTTTTCTTAAAATTCCCGGCAATTCCTCTCGGACTGTTTCTCCTGCTTCTTTTGCGGTTTGTTTTGCCTCCTCTAATGTTTTCGGCGCTTCGGCAATACTCAGCCCTGACAATAAAAATCCAAATATTATTGTGATTATTATTAATTTTTTAAGCATAAACTTTCAAAACTTTGTTTTATTCTCTTTATGGTCTTGTCTTTCCCTAAAATTTCCGCTATTTCAAAAGGACTGGCTGACGCCTGTTTATTGGTTAAAGCGACTCTCAAGGGCCATAAAAGCACTCCCCTGTCTTTTGCTTTTTCAGCTTCCGGCATCAAAACCCTCTCTATATTCTCTTTAGTCCAATTATCCGGTTTTATTTTAGCTAATAATTTCTCTGATGTCAAGAGGCTCTTTTTAACTTCTTGAATTGACATTTCTTTCCATATTAGCCGGTTTTTATCATAGTTTAATTTCTCTTTAAAGAAAAAATCAGCCAGTTCGGAAATCTCTGATAGTTTTTTTAATCTTTCTTGATAAATTGAGATAATTTTTTTTAAAGTTTCCAAAGAAATTTCTTCTTTAGTTTCCTTAATTTTGAATTTCTCGTCTTGTTTAATAATTAGCCCGGCCTCAATAAAATAAGCAAGGCAGAGCTCGGTTAATCTATCAATAGATTTCTGGCGGATATAAAAACCATTTAAATAATCTAATCTTTTAACATTAAAAATTGCCCCTGCTTTTTGAACTTTGGTTAAAGAAAATTCTTTAACTAAGGAAGCCATTGAAAAAATCTCTCTTTCAGTCCCAGGGTTCCATCCCAAAAAAGCGATAAAATTAACCAATGTTTCGGATAAATAGCCCTGTTTCCTATATTCAGCAACAGGAATTGCTCCATGCCTTTTACTTAATTTGCTTTTATCCGGCGCTAAAATTAAAGAGAGGTGAGTGTATTCTACTTTAGGAATGCCTAAGGCTTGCTGAATCAATATCTGTTTTGGCGTATTGGAAATATGTTCTTCTCCCCTGATTACATGAGTGATTTTCATTTCAAAGTCGTCAATTACTACGGCAAAATTATACAAAGGAGATAATAAATTTTTAGCAATAATCATATCCCCCATCAGACCAGTATCAAATTCCAAACGCCCCCTAATTAAATCATTAAATACTATTTTTTTAATGTGTAAAGGATTTCTAATCCTGATTACCGATTCTTTCTCTTGAGATAGATATTTTTTTACTTCTTTAGTAAGGAGCGAAGCGCATTTTCCGTTATAGCCGGGAATTTCGCCAATTGACATTTGGTATTGTTTTTGGGCTTCTATTTCTTCTTTTGAGCAAAAACAATAGTAAGCGTTATTTTCATCTAATAATTTTTTTAGATATTTAGTATAAATATTTTTTCTTTCGCTTTGCCGGTAAGGTTCGTATTCCCCGCCAATATCCGGGCCTTCAGACCATTGTATCCCCAGCCATTTTAGGTTCTCTAAAATATCTTTTTCAAACTCTGGAGAAGATCTTTCTATATCAGTATCTTCAATTCTTAAAATAAAACTTCCCTGATGTTTTTTAGCGAAGAGATAGTTAAAAAGAGCTGTCCTTGCCGAACCAATATGCAAAAATCCCGTTGGTGACGGCGCAATTCTAACCCGGACTTTGCCCGGTCTTATAAACTTAAATTCTTCTTTAGTCATATTAACCTAAGTAAGATGGTTCACAATATGTTCAGCGATTATTCTGGCTGCTTGAGGTTTGGAAAATTCCCGAGCTGCCAAACTCATTTTTTCTAATTTTTCCAGATTAGAAACAAGGTGTTTTAATTTTCCCAGAAAAAAGCGCGCCGTAAAATTATTCTCTTCAACAACCAAACAGGCTTCATTTCTGGCATAAGCATAAGCGTTTTTTATTTGATGATTTTGAGCTGACTCTGGCAATGGAATCAAAATACTTGGCTTGCCAAGAGCGGCAATTTCGAAAATAGATCCGGCGCCGGCTCGACTAATGACTAAATCTGCTGCCTGGTAAGCCTGCTTTATCTCTTCTTCTCTTAAAAAAGGAAAAAGATGATAATGCTTTTTTAGGGCTTGCCCCGTTAGATAGTTTTTATCTAACGGGGCCTGTCCTGTATAGCTCTCTTCGTGATTATACGGGGCAGCCCCTAAATCTGTTTTAGGAATGATTGCTTCGCTTTCAGCTTTAACTTGCTTGAAGTTTTTTTCTCCACATTGATGAAGTATCTCAAAGTTTTTCAAAAGCTCTGGTAATATTTCCAGAATTTTATCATTAATTCTTTGAGCTCCCTGCGAACCGCCTAAAATTAGAATTAATGGCTTTCCCTTTTTTAATTTAAATAATTTGGTTGCTTCTTCTTTTGATCCCTGTAAAATTTCCTTTCTTATTGGATTGCCGGTCAAAATCATTTTTTCGAGCGGAAAGCATTCGGTCTCTTGGAAAGAGACAAAAATTTTTAAGGCAGACTTGCTTAAAAACCTATTAGCCAAACCAGGAACAGAATCTGATTCGTGCAGAAAAATCGGTGTTTCTAATATCCATCCAGAAATTACCACTGGCACTGAACCATATCCGCCTTTACTAAAAATAAGATCAGGACCTAAAAACAGAAGATGAGTAAATGCCTGAACAGCGCCGACCGGAATTTTAAACAGGATATCAATCAAGTTTTGAAAAAAACTTTTCAAATTAAGGCTTCTTCTGATTTTTCCCGTTAAAATATATTTTATTTTTATTCCTTCTTGAGAAAGTAAAATTGAGCTAAATTCATCTTTCGGGCCAAAATAAATGAATTGAGGTTCTTTTTGTTTGCGGTTTGCCGCTGTCAGACAGATTCGCCTTATCTCTCTCGTTATAGCAATAATTGGAATAATATGGCCAGCGCTGCCACCACCAGCAAAAACTATTTTCATATTTTGAAGTTTCCAAATCCGTTTCCAAACCCCTTCGTGGGTGTTCCAAACCACGAAGGGGTTTGGAAACGAATTTGGAAGACTTATGTTTGTTTTGATATATTAAGCAAAATTCCGACCCCAATAAGCTCAGCAATTAAATGCGATCCGCCATAACCAATAAACGGTAAAGGAATGCCGGTTACTGGCAGTAATCCGATCATTGAACCAATATTAACAAAAGCCTGAATAATAATCCAGGAAGTAATTCCGATTGCCGTAAGCTGAAAGAATTTACTCTGTTTGTTTTTGGCAATTCTAAATCCTCTCCAAAAAAACATTAAAAAAAGAAAAATTAGGCCTAATGCGCCGATAAAGCCGGTTTCTTCAGCAAAAATAGCAAAAATTGAATCTGAAATTGGTTGAGGTAAAAAGCCGAATTTTTGAATACCCATTCCCAGTCCCGTTCCAATAATACCTCCGGAACCAACCGCGATTAAGGCTTGTCTTGCATGGAAACCAATCCCCAAGGGATCAATTCCCGGCTGAAAAAAAACCATTATCCGTTCCGCTCGATATGGCGCAATCTTTACCAAAGCGATCAAGCTGCCGGATGCAAGGAAAAACATTAAAATAAGATGCCAAAAAGGGGTATTAGCTGAAAAGTAAATTAAAATTGCGGTTAGGACAATTACTCCCAAAGTGCTGATATCTGGCTGGAGCGCCAAGAGCAAACTAAGGACACTGATAATGACTAAAAAAGCAATCAAGGTCTGGCTGATTTTTAATTCTTTTTTTGGGCCCACGGTTCCGGATCTCTTTTGAATCATCTGTTTCTCTGAACGATTGCTTAGCCAAGCGGCAAGATAGAGAATAAAAGTTAGTTTTAAAAATTCTGCTGGCTGAAAAGTAATTATCCCTAGATTTATCCAGCGGCTTGCTCCGTGAGCAGTTACGCCAATCACCGGCAGAAAAACCATTGCCAATAAGATTAAATTTATTAAAACTAAAATTGGCGCTATTTTTTTTAAAAAATCCAGACGAATCTTAAAAGCTAAAAAAGCTAAAATTGCCCCTAAAACCAACCAGAGAATATGGCGGAGCAAAAGATAGGACGGGCTGCCAAACATCTCTTGGGAAAAAGGCGCTGAAGCGCTGGCTAAAATTACTATGCCTAAACCTGTTAAAATAGCCACAATGGCAAGTAAAATATAATCAAACTGGGCTTCTGCTGTATTTTTTAACATATTTTTTAAATAAATCCCCTCTTTCCTTATAATCCCTAAAAAGATTAAAACTGGCCGAAGCCGGAGATAATAAACAGATTTTACCTCTTTTTGTGTTCTGATAGGCAAGTATTATTGCTTCTTCCATTGATTTACTAACCCAAAAATGCTTTGGTAATTTTTTACCCTTAGAGAGCGAAGCAAGCTGAATGGCATCCCAAATTCTTTCTCCAGTGTCCGGAAATAAAATAACCGTCTTTACTTTACTATTAACTATTCTTTTTGCCAAACGATGAAATGATAGTCCCCTGTCAAGGCCGCCCAAAATTAAAGTTTGAACCTTATTTCCTAAAAAATCCAAAGCCCCAATAGCGGCTTCCGGAACCGTGGACAGAGAATCATTATAAAATTCAATATCTTTAAATTTTCCAATACATTCTAATCTATGAGGCAAAAACTTGAATTGCTTAATTGCCGTTGATATGGCTTTGTTTGAAATTTTAAAAACTTTTCCTACCTGTTTAGCGGCTTCCCTGTTAAGATCGAAAATCTTTCCTTTAATTGGAATTTTTTTAGCTTTGGATTTTTTAGCAATTTCCCTAACCAGTTTATCTTGAGAATTGTAAATTAAAAAATCTTTTTTTGTTTGATATTTGGCAATATTGGCGTTGGCTTGGACGTATTCATTAAAGTCTTTGTGGTAGTCTAAATGATCTGGAAAAGTATTTAAAAAAACTGCGATATGGGGACTTTTTTTAAGGTTCATTAGCTGGAAACTTGAAAGTTCATAAACATAGATATTGACTGGTTTGGCATTAAGTAAAAGATTTAATACTGGTTTTCCAATATTTCCAATTAAATGAGCTTTCTTTTTATTGGCTTTTAAGATCGTATAAATCAAGGAGGCAGTGGTGCTTTTTCCTTTGGTTCCAGCCACTCCAATAATTGTTCCCGGACAATTTTCAAAGAAAATCTCGGTTTGAGTGGTAATTTTTTTAAGAATTGATTTCGGAAGAATTTTAAATGGAATTCCCGGCGACTTTATTATAATATCATAATTTTTAATCGTTTTTAAGTAATTTTCTCCTAAGTGCCACTTAACATTTTTAAGGGGCAATGTTTGATATTTGACATTTTCTTTTGCATCCCCTATTCCCAAAGACATCTTTGGACGCAATTTTCTTAAAAACAAGAAAGTATCTATCCCCTCCCTGCCAAAACCCAAAATTAATATTTTTTTGTTTTTTAATTCATTTAGCATAGATGGCGGTCACCTTGTTAAGAGGTAAGGAATTTTTCCTGATTTTCTGGCTTTTTTTAGGCACAGATTAAGGGCTGTTCTGCTTTCTTTGTAAGTTCCGACGCATTCAAAAGGTTTATGTTTTCCCTGCCCTATCAAGCTTTTCATTATTGATAATAACTCTTTTTTTTCAAAAAGATCTTCATTAAAAATTTTGATTAATTCTTGTTTTTTTAAATAAGGATATAAAGTCATATAGACAAACAAACACTTTGGACATTTGCCGCACCATCTACTTTTAAGAGATGGTTTTATTTTCATAGCCGCATTACAGCTGGAAAAGACAGAAAAATACTTTGGATATTTGCCAAACATTTTTGAAATTTCAAGATCGGTATATTTTCTTAAAAAGTTATGATAGTTTATATTTTTTACCAGATATTTCTTGCAATAACTTTTAAATTTCTTTTCAAATTCAGAACTTTTTGAATATTGATGATTAATTGTTTTGCCCAAATATTTGGTATTGCCCTCATTAGCGCTTTTTTCATTAGAAAAAACAATGCGTTTGCAGTCAAATAAAAAGGCGCAAAGAACAGACAAAAATGATAAAAGAGCGGTAAACGGAGTATGGCCGTTGAGATACCCTTTTTTATTTAATTCCAAAAGTTTTTTATCAATCCCTCTTTTAACAACTATCTGTTTTCTCATACCGGAAACTTCTGCGGTTTTCTGAATTTGTTTTATGGGATTTACTGAAAATAAAGTAATTTCTTTCTTTTGTTCTTTTAGTTTTTCTAAAGTTGCGATTGAATCTCTTCCTCCTGAAAATGGCACTAAGTATCTGTTTTTTAATTTTGTAATTATTAGAGGTTTAGTTTTTTGTTCTGAACAGATAAATTTTCCAAATCCTACTGGATTTGAAACAATAAATTTTCCAAATCCTACTGGATTTGAAACAATAAAACAAGGGTTTTGAAAGCCAATTTTATTTTCGTAAAAAAACTGGCCCATTCCATTTTTGATTAAATCCTGCCACCATCTAATCTGTTCTCTGCTCAAAGAACCGGCCTTAATTTCAATTATTGGCGAGCAGGTCGCTTTCCAATAGCTAATCATCTCTATTAAGCCGAGATGAAAAATTAAATGGTTGAAGTTGTGGTTGACACCGGGCGCCAACCATCTTTTGGGGATGTTTTCTATGATTATTTTTGGCTTAAAACGAATACCGGGTTCAATCTTAAAATCAAAAAAAATTTCCAGATTATTACCAGAAATTTTCCAGAAATATTTTTCATAAACAAATTTTGGATATTTTTTTCTTATCTCCTTAAATTTCATATTATCCCATTAACTTTATAGCTACTCCTAAAATTGCAAAAATAATTCCGATTATCCAAAACCTCATTGTTATTTGTTCAGGATGCCATGCCTTAGCTTCAAAATGATGATGAATTGGAGTAGAAAGCCAAATTTTCTTTTTTCTGAATTTCTTGGATAATAATTGCAGAATTATTGAACCAACTTCAATTACGAAAAGTCCGGCAATGATTGGCAGAATTACCACAGAATCAGTTAAAAAAGCGACCACAGCCATAGTTGAAGTAAGACCTAACACCCCGGTCTCTCCCATATAAAAACGGGCTGGCGGAATATTAAACCATAAAAAAGCGAATAAAGCGCCGCAAATTACAGCGCAGAAAACAGCTAAATCAGCCCGGCCTTGAAAAAGGGCAATAATGGCAAAAGCGCCAAAAACCGAGGAAAAAGCGCCGCCGGCTAATCCATCAAGACCGTCAATTACTCCTCCCGACCAACAAGCAATCATTACAAAAATAAAAAGAGGCACTATCCATGGACCAAGCCATAAACTAATTCCTTCCGGGAAATTATAAATTAAAGGAATGTGGATTGTTTCCCAGCCCAATTTATAATAAAACCAGAGCCCGCCGACTAAACCAATTAAACCGACAATCAATAATCTTTTTTTGAAATCTAAGCCGCCGCCAACATATTTTCCTTTGCCAAAAACCACCAACGCATCGTCAAAAAGGCCAATAATTGAACCAATAACTAAAGCAAAAAGAGGCAGCCAGGTTTCAGCCCTTGATAAAAAATTTAATCTTTCTATCCACCAGACATCAATTATATACGGAAGAAGAGCAAAGAAAAAAATAACAACAAAAACCGAAGCCCAAATTATCAATCCCCCGGCCCGGGGCACTGTTGTTTCTCTTTCTTTGTGTAAAGAATAAAAAACTTCTGCTTTTTCGCCGGTGATTGTCTTTTCTCGGGCTTGTTTTTTCCAAAATTTAATTTGGTGTAAAAATCTAATCAAAAAAGGAGCGGCAATAAAGGCTATTCCGGCTGAAAAAGCGAATAAAACCAAAATTCTTATTACATTAAAAGTAAAGACTGTCATGGAGTTTGTCCAAAAATTAGCACTCTCGTACCAATCTCTGCCCAATGATAAAGTTTTTCCGCCTCATTTACTTTCAACCTAACACATCCCAAGGAAGCGGGTTGGCCAATTTTATCTTCTCCGATTCTTGTGTTTGTTTCTATGTTAATAGGTAATTCATGAAAACCGTAATTATTGTAAAATCCAACCCAAAAAGGCAGCCAGGCCCCGGCTATTCTGGAAAAAAGCATTGGTGTTTTGTGGATTACTCTAAATTCGCCTGTTGGAGTTGGTGTTTCTCTTTTGCCAGTAGAAATTTGAAACTGCTCCACAGCTGTTCCTTTTTCGCAAAGACGCAGTTTTTGTCTGAAAAGGTCAACTTCTATGCCGTCTTGAATTTTGTGGCAAAAAATATAAATTTCTTGTTCTGCTGGCTCTATATTTTCTTTTATTTCTTCAGCTTTCTGATGAAAAAGAGAAATTTCTTTTTCCATTATCAATACTAAAATCAAAACTCCGGCTAAGGCTCCGAATAAAAATATTGCGAGCAAAAAAAGAAAATAAGATTTTTTAGACATAAAAGGCGACATAAAAAGCTATACAACAGGATGAATAATTATAATTGGAGTTTGCTGATTGGACTGGCCGGCAGGATTATCTTTTAATATCTCTATTAGCAGTTTGGTTTTATTCTCCAAATCTTTGCTTTTCCCTAAGATATTCCCCCCTAAATCATTTATATCTGCAACAGCAAAAGAAAGACCATATCTATTTTTTAACTCTTCGCAAAGAAAATCGCAATCTATTGGGCCTAAAATTCCCATTTCAGCATATTGGGGAAATGCCTCGTTATAAAAACCATCTATTTGGCTAATTTGATTGCCAGCCACTCGGTAAAAAATGCCATAGATTCTAAAAATTTTACAGATTCCGGCAGAAAAACAAGCAAATAAAATCCTTGGCAGGCCGGCTAAATTAATAGCCGTTTGCATTTTAACGGGATTTCCCACGGAAAAGCCATAAGGAGTTTTTCTGGCAAATTTAGCTAAAAATCTTGCCCAAAATCCAACCTTTATGTCTTTTTTATAAATTACCCTGTTTTGCAGAATAGAAACAATCTTTTGCCCGAGAACAATAAACAAAGTCTTCAACCCTTCCCTTTCTCCAGAAATAGACCCTCCAGGGATAGAATTATTTTGAACCTTTGGCAAAACATATTTTTCAATAATATCTTCCAATTTATCAGAAGTTTCAATAAAATGAGTCTTAATTGGATACCGGGCATACTTTTGTCCTTGGACTTCTTTTATTAGTTTTTTTCCGGGATTAGGAAAATATTCCATATTTATTTTGTCAAATGCCAAATATCATTTTTCCAAATCATTGCGTTATTATTCATTCCGCTTCCCCCCATTATCCAGATTTTATCCTGAAAAACATTTGCAGTATGGTCTTCTCTTCCCGACCAAGGGGTTTCAAGCGCAAGCTCTTTCCATTCCTTATTTTCCAGATACCAAACATCGTTCAACATCTTGCGCTTTTCTTGATTCCAGCCGCCAATAACCCAGAGCTTATCTTTGAAAACAATCGCTGCCTGACCCTGTCTTGCGGGAAAGACCGCGCTATCTGTGGCTGCGTCCCAGTTTTTACCGTCTGTTGAAGTCCAAATATCATTTTTTGTCTGACCATAAGAAGTAATTCCTCCTATTAACCACATTTTGTCTTGAAACACAGTTACTGTATGGTCGTATCTTGGCGACCAAGCAGCAGTGTTTGTTGCCTGAACCCAATTTATACCATCTTCAGAATGCCAAACATCATTCTTAAATCCTTTATTATAAACAATTCCGCCTATTAACCATATCTTTTCGTCAAAAACTAAAAGAGCATGACCCTCTCTTGGGCTCCACTCTGCTTCAGAAACAGCTTCAATCCAATTTAAGCCGTCTAAAGAATGCCAGATATTATTTTGATAACCCTGAATCGGGCCCCAGCCTCCCATTATCCAGATTTTATCCCTAAAAACTATGCTTGTTAAAGACCTCTTTTCGCCCCAGCCAGCTTCATTAGTAATTAATTGCCAATTTTTTCCATCTTGAGAAGTCCAGATATCGCTTTTATGGGGCATTTTCTGATGGCTGCCTGGAAATCCTTTTTCCCCGTCTATACCGCCAAAAAGCCAGATTTTATCCTTAAAAACAGTTGTTGTGTGAGCGTCTCTTTTTGACCAAAGCGGCATAACAGAGTCTACTTGTTTCCAAGAAAGCAAATCAGGCTCAAAAACAGATGATAATGGCTCTGTTTTTGGTCTTGCAAATTCCGATTTGTCCCCTGCCTTGTCTTCCAAACGACGAAGGGGTTTGGAAACGTAAAACCCATAATAGACCTCAATATCTTTTGCTTCTCGGAACAAAACAGCCCCCAAGAAACTAACCCCTATTAACAAGACAGCGATTAATACTTTCAAATATGTTTCCAATTTCATTAAAATATTTTTTAAAAAACTATTTCTTTTATTGGAGGCCCATTTCTTTAAAACGTTTATTGGCGGTTTTTATAATTTCTTTGTTCAATGTAGATAATGAACGCGATGGAGCAATAACTCTAATGGTATCATCTTTTCTTATTTTCTGTGGTATTACTTGTCTAGAGTTATTACACATATTAGATTAGATACTTGGTAAATCCAATATTTGCACAATTATCTCTTTCGCGGGTAGATCCTTATAACCATACTGAAAGCACCGAACCTAAAAAGAGTCATGGTCTTAATCTTTTAACACCGCGATATAAATAGGTTATTTCTCTTATATTTCTTATATTAAATATTTTCATTAACATTCTTTCGGGTCCTAATCCAAAACCTCCGTGAGGTGGACACCCGTATTTAAAAAAGTTTAAGTAATATTTAATAGATTCTAGTTTTAATCCTTTTTCTTTAGCTTGTCTTACTAGAATTTCATAACGATGTTCTCTTTGAGCTCCGGTAGTGATTTCCAAATCATTCCACAAAAGATCAAAGCTTTTTGTAAGTTTTGGATTAGTTTCCAGACGCATATGATAGAAAGGGCGAACCTCTATTGGATATTCGGTTACAAATACAAATTCGTGTCCTTCTCTTTTGCGAACAAATTCACTAAGTTTTTTTTCTTCCTCTGGACTTAAATCACCGTTATTTTTATTTTTTACTTTTAGTTTAGATAAAATTTCTTTTGCTTCTTTCATTGTCAATTGAGGGAAAGGAATTTTAGGTATAACTATTTTTCTGCCATAGAATTTTTCAATATCTTTACCAAACTCTTGCTTAATTTTTGTTAAAACATAAACTAATGCCTCTTCTTCAGCTTGAATAACATCTTGATGCGATTCAATGAAAGAAATTTCTACATCGTATCCGGCGAATTCTGTGGCATGTCTTGAAGTAAAAGACGGTTCTGCTCTAAATACCGGTCCTATCTCAAAAACCTTTTCAAAACCAGCGGCCATGGCCATTTGTTTGTAAAATTGCGGCGATTGAGATAGATAAGCTTTTCTATCAAAATATTTTACTTCGAATACCTCAGCACCAGATTCACTTGGAACACTCATCAATTTTGGAGAATGAATCTGAATATACCCGTGCGATATCCAATATTCCCCAAAAGTCTGTTCCATAACTGTCCAAACTCTGAAAATAAGTTGTTTTTCTGGTTTTCTTAAGTCCAGCCAACGCCAATTCATTCTTTTCTCAAGGGTAGGTTCTTTTTTCCCTATTTCAAAAACAGGAATGGGCAGAATTTTGGCTTTTGATAAAACTTTCAAGTTTTCTACAGCCAACTCCACTCCGCCTGTTTCAATGCAGGGATTTTGCATTCCTATTGGTCTTTGTTTTATTATCCCCTCAAATTTAACAACCCATTCTGGCTTCAATTTTTGAGCTAATTTATAACAAGAATTTTTACGTTTCCGAATTCCTTCGGGATTCGGAATACTAGGGGTTATTACAGCTTGTAAAATCCCTGTTTGGTCCCGTAAATCAATAAAAAGAATTTTTCCATGCGCTCTTATTGTTTGAACCCAACCACAAACCATTATTCTTTGCCCGGAATATTTTACTGTTTTTGCATTAACAATCCTCTGCATATTTTTTGCTTTCTATTTATTCCTTACTATCTATTATCTAGATACATTTTAACATTTTTAAATAAAATAAAAAGGGGCTGGCTATAGATGAGTATATTGGTAATTTTGGAATTCAATGATAAACTTAAATGTATGCCAATAACAACAATAACTATCAAAGATAAAAATTATCCAAAGCTCTTAAAACAAATTAAAGACCGACCAAATACTCTCTACTTAAAAGGGGAAATGCCGATTGATGAAACTTGCTTTGCCATTGTCGGAACCAGAAGAAATTCTTTTTACGGAAAACAAGCTGTTTTGGAGATCGCCGGCGACCTGGCAGAAGCCGGCCTTACAATTGTTTCTGGATTAGCGCCGGGAATTGACACTTTTTGCCATCAAGCGGTTTTAGAAAGAAACAAGAGAACAATTGCTGTTTTAGGCACCGGTCTTGATACCAAAAGCATTTATCCGCGAACAAATTTAAGATTGGCTGCTAAAATTATTGAAACTGGCGGCTGTTTAATTTCTGAATATCCGGTCAAGAGTCCGGGCTCTAAAATTACTTTCCCGGCAAGAAATAGAATAATTTCCGGATTATCTATCGGAGTTTTAATAATAGAAGCGAAACAAAAATCAGGAGCTTTAATTACCGCTGCCTGGGCAAAAAAACAGGGCCGAAAAATCTTTGCTCTTCCCGGATCAATCTATTCTTCAAATTCAAAAGGCTGTCATTGTCTGATTAAACAAGGAGCAAAATTAGTTGAATCAGCTAATGATATTCTAAAAGAGTTAAATATCAAAGATCTAATTTTTCATTCAAAAGATCGGCTGGCCGGAGAAAACAAAGAAGAAAATTTGATTTTAGAAACTCTTAAACAAGGACCCTTAGATATTGATAAAATTATTGAAAGAACAAAACTTTCCACTTCTACTGTAACAGGCTGTCTTGCGATAATGGAAATAAATAGTAAGGTAAAAAACTTGGGAAGAAACATCTATGCGATTACTCATCGTTGAGTCGCCAACCAAAGGACTTACTCTTAAAAGATTTTTAAGCCAAGATTATAAGATTCTGTCTTCTTATGGACACATTAGAGATTTGCCAAAAAGCGAACTCGGAATTGATATTGAACAGGATTTTAAGCCAAAATATATTATTCCGCTAAAAGCAAGAAAAACGGTTAATTTTTTAAAAAAGGAGGCCCAAAAGGCTTCATTGATAATTTTAGCGGTTGATTCTGATAGAGAAGGCGAAGCTATTGCCTGGCATTTAACCAAAGCCCTGGGCTTAGATGAAAAAAAGCCATATCAAAGGATTGTTTTTCACGAAATCACCAAATCAGCGATTGAAGAGGCAATAAAAAACCCGCGAGAAATTAATAAGAACCTGGTTGACGCCCAGCAAGCAAGAAGAATTTTAGACAGAATTGTCGGTTATAAATTATCTCCTTTTTTATGGAAAAAAATATCCCGAGGACTTTCTGCTGGTCGTGTTCAATCAGTAGCGGTTCGTCTTGTTGTAGAAAGAGAAAGAGAAATTGAAAAATTTATTCCTCAAGAATACTGGGAGATTGCAGCCTTGCTGCAATCACGCAGAACAGACGCGGAGCAAATATGCGGAACTGACGCAAAAAATGAGTTTTTAGCTAAACTCATAAAGAAAGACGGAAAACACGTTTCTAAGTTTGGGATTAAAACAAAAGAAGAAATAGATGAAATTGTCAAAGATTTAGAGGGAGCGGAATATAAAGTGATAAATGTCGCGAAAAAAGAGATAAAAAGGAATCCTTTGCCGCCGTTTACCACTTCCACCCTACAGCAGGAATCCTGGAAAAGATTTAAGTTTCCAGCCAAATTTACAATGCGAATTGCCCAGCAACTTTATGAAAGAGGGTTCATCTCGTACCATCGCTCGGATTCTTTAAATCTTTCAGACCAATCTTTATTCGGAGCTAAAAAATTTATTTGCGCCAAATACGGCAAAAATTATTGGGCCGGATATTTGAGAAAATATAAAACAAAATCTAAAACAGCCCAGGAAGCTCACGAAGCAATTAGACCAACTTATCCGAACAAACTTCCGGAAATGTTAAAAATGGATAATCAGCAATTAAAATTATACCAGTTAATTTGGCAAAGATTTATCGCTTGCCAAATGAGCCAGGCGAGCTTCGACTCCACTAAAGTGGAAATCGAAGCTAAAGTCAAAAGTCAAAAATCAAAAGTCAAAAATTATGACTTTCAGGCCAATGGCTCTGTTTTAAAATTTGATGGATTTTTAAAGATTTATCCCATAAAATACGAAGAAACCGAACTTCCGCCTTTAGAAAAACATGAAATTTTAGAATTCTTAAAACTAATCCCTTCTCAACATTTCACTCAACCGCCTTCAAGATATACCGAAGCCAGTTTAATTAAAATCCTGGAAGAAAACGGCATTGGCCGGCCATCAACTTTTGCCCCAACTTTATCTACTATTCAAGAGAGAAATTACATTGAAAAAAACGAACAAAAAAGGTTTCAGCCAACTGAAATTGGTTTTGCGGTTAATAATCTTTTAGTCGCTCATTTTCCAAAAATTGTTGACATTGGCTTTACAGCTGAAATGGAAACCAAATTAGACAAAATTGCTCAAGGAGAAGAAAAATGGACGCCGATTATTAAAGAATTCTATTCAGGGTTTGAAGAAAATCTCCAAAAAAAATATCAAGAGGTTTCAAAAAAAGATATTACTGAAAAACCGACTGGCAAAATTTGTCCAAAATGCAAATCCCCTCTTTTAATCCGTTTGGGCAGGTTTGGCCAATTTTACGCCTGTTCCAAGTTTCCGAAATGCCGGCACACTGAATCATTGGAAAAAAATGACCTCGGAATTAAGTGCCCGAAATGCCAAAAAGGCAAGATTGTTGAGAAAAGAACTAAAAAACGAAAAATTTTTTATGGCTGTTCGTCTTGGCCAAAATGCGATTTTGCTTTATGGGACAAACCATTCAAAACCAAATGCCCAAAATGCGATTCTCTTTTAAGGGAAACAAAAAGAAAACAAACCAAATGTTCAAGTAAAGAATGCGATTACACTCGATGAAACTAAAATTTCATCTGCGACCTGCGCTTTTCCGTAAAAAGCTTGGTGGTTAACAAATAGCTAAAAATCTGATAGAAATAAAAATGAGCCGCGGTGCTGGAATTGGTTTACAGAGACGACTCAAAATCGTCTGGGAGAAATCCCATGTGGGTTCGAGTCCCACCCGCGGCACCACAATCAAACTTTCAGGAATTTTGCCGACCAATTCTGTCGTGCTTCGCGCGACAGAGAACGGAAACACTGGGCTTGTCGCAGGAAAAACTGGCTCGCCTTGCCGATGTTTCCAATAATACAATAATCAACATTGAGGCAGGCAAGCAACAGAACCCAACAGTTGATACTATTAAGAAAATCGCCAAAGCGTTAGATGTTCAAGTTGATGATTTACTGAAATAAAATTATGGAAGGCGAAAAAATGTTTTATCCAGAGAAAAAAGAGGAAGCAAAAAATCTTTTACTAGAAGAGCCAGAATTAGTTTCGCCAGAAGAAGAAAAAAAGCAAGAGGGCGAAATGAGTTTTTCTTTTTATTCCGACACAAGACGATATTATCTCGGCCACAAAGAAGGCAGACCATTTCTTATGGTTGAGTATTTTGATTCGTTGCCTGACGAATTAAGCGAAGCAGAAAAAGAAAAATTTACAAAAGAAACAAGAAAGCAGGGCGAAACTGAAAAAGTGGTTTATGTTTTGAAGCATGGCGAAGTCCCAGAGCCAAGAGAGGAAATGGAAGAACCTGACCCAAGCCAAAGCAAAAAATATCGAGTTGCTCAATCCAGAGATTTCGAAAGTGGTATGATTGATAGTTTTGTCGCTGATGACGAGAATAAACAAGTCATGAGCGAAATTTTAGCAAAACATTCAAAATTAAGTCCCGAAGAAACTTCGCAAATCGTTGAACAAACTTTTGAAGCTTCTCGTAGGCAAGACCGTGAAGCGATTCGTGCTCTTTCAAGTCGTTTTCCAAAAAAAGTTGCCGAAATGGTAAGAAATGAAATTAGAGAAAGAATGTTGCCAAAACCGCAAGAAATGGAAATAGCTCAGTTAGTTGAGGCCTTGAAAGACAAAAAAGTTTTATTTTATACAGGGGCTGGTATTTCAATAGCAAGCGGTGTCCACAGCATGGATCAATTACAAGAAACTTTGGGAATAGAAATGTCTCAAAAAGTAGATGGCTTACTTAAAAAGGCCGTTGCCAATCCGCAAAGCGTAATTGATTCATGGGAAGAATTTACAAAAGCCGCTTTTGAAAAAACAGCAACGCCCGCTCATCAAGCTCTTGGAACACTCGCTCAAAAATTGAAATCGCAAATTTTTACTGAAAATGTTGACCATTTACAAGAACGGGCGGGCGTGAAAGCAACACATTTAACTGGTCCTTGGTTGAAAGAAAATATCCGACCAGAATGGTTAAAAGATATTGATGTGGTGATTACAGTTGGGCTAAGTTATGATGACAGGGGTTTTCTTGGTTGGTATAAAGAAAATAATTCGAATGGAAAAATTGTTGGAGTTAATTTGAGCCAACCTTCTTACCTTGGAAATGAGGATTTTATATTGAAAGGAGATTGTCAAAAAGTTATTCCTGAATTGAAAAAAGAATTTGCCGCAAAGGAGTAAAATTAGTAAACTGAAACCAAAAGGCGGCGCGCCAGTTTCACTGGCACGAAAAATTGCGGCGGCGAAAAAAGAAGCGTCCAAAGCGAGGGCGTGGCGGAATGCCCTCCTTCGCTAAAGCTACGGATGGGGAACGGGGTGTGGGGGGAATTCCGCCACGCCCGAGCGTTCCGCCGGAGCAAAGCGGAGGTGGTCAATTCCGTTCAAAAAATGTTCGAGCAGAGTTGTATAATTCCACCTAAATTTTTCGCGGAGTTTATCCCCAATCAAAGGTGTCTCAACCGTCATATTTTAATTAACAAACATAGAAACGCAAAATAAATTATAAATAATATTATTTGCCATGAGCTTGAATTTACTAAAAGAACAATTAAGAAAAGCAAGAATTATCAGAAAGCGAGATTACCGATACATTATCAATTCAATCACCGAACAAGAACCGGCCCTAGAACCGGCCATTCTGTCTGATTGCGCCGACAAATTATTGGAAAAGTTAAATTATAAAAGCGCTACGAAAATATTGACGCCAGAGGCAATGGGAATTTCAATCGCAACCACTATTTCTCTCAAGACATCTATTCCTTTAATAATAGCCACTAAAAGAAGAAAAAGGGTATTAAGGGAAATTACTATTGAATATACTTGCGGCTATGAAAAAGGGATTCTACATATTAATAATATAAAAAAAGATGATAAAATATTGATAATTGACGACTTAATCTCGACAGGAGGAACAATTATAGCTATGATAGAAAGCATAAGAAAAGCAGGCGCTGAAATAGCAGATATCGGAGCCATATTTGATAAAAGGGATTACCAAGGAATAGAAGAATTGGAAAAAATAGGGTTTCAACCAAAAACTTTATTCGGCGTTAAACTAAATGGAAACAAAGTTGAAGTAATATGACTAAATTTAACCAACAAGAATTTAATCAATTTATTATTGAGAATAATGTAATTGGTTTTTTCAAAGAGCCTATTACTCTAAAATCAGGCAGGCTTTCCCATTGGTATGTAAATTGGAGATATGTTGCCGAAGATCCTTTCTTATTGGAGTGTTTGGCAGATTATATTATTGCTTTTGTTAAAGATTTAGAACTTGAACCGGATTGCTTTTATGGAGTTCCCGAAGGAGCGACAAAATTAGGAATTATTACTCAATATAAATGGGCGAAAAAATCTCCAAATTATGGACCAAGAAGCCATATTCTAGCAATGGGCAGAGGAAAACCAAAAACTCACGGAGAGCCAAAAGATAGATTTTTTGTTGGTCAGCCAAAAGGCAAATTGATTGTTCTTGAAGACATAACCACAACCGGCAGTTCTCTTTTTGAAACAATTAATAATTTAAAATCTATTAAAGTTCAAATAATTGCGGCTATCATATTAACCAATAGAATGGAGTTAACAGACGACAAGAGAAATGTTAAAGAGATTATGACTGAAGAAAAAGGAGTTTCTTATTTTCAGATGTCAAATGCTTTGGAATTATTACCCTTGGCTTACAAAAAAATAAAACCAGGAGAAGAAATCGCCAAAAGAGTGGAAGAATATTTTCAGAAATATGGGGTTAAAAAGCTAAAACTGCAATGAGAACCCCTTTCTCATTTTGACTCGCTATAATTTTGTTATAACTTTGTTTATGAAAAATTTTGCCGATAGATTGTTAAAAGAAATAACCAAAATGGAAAACCCAAGCTGTATCGGCCTTGACCCTAGAATTGAAGATATTCCTGATTTCATCAAAAAACAAAGCCAAAAAAAAGATTCTAAAACAAAAAATGCCATTGCCTGGTCTTTTTTTATTTTTAATAAAATGATAATTGACGCTACTTTTGACATTGTTCCGGCATATAAACTCCAGATTGCTTTTTATGAAAAATATGGCTCAGAAGGGATTAAGGCGCTTGAAAAGACTATAAACTATCTAAAAAAGAAAAGTAAAATAATTTTTGTTGATGCTAAGAGAAATGACATTGGCCCAACAGCTGAAGCTTATTCTACGGCTTTTTTAAGTCCAGCAGGATTTGATGTTGACGCTCTAACTGTTAATCCCTACCTGGGAATTGATGGTGTCAAACCGTTTATTGATGACGCAATAAAATACGGCAAAGGAATTTTTGTTTTAGTTAAAACTTCTAACCCCTCTTCCGGAGACTTTCAGGATAGAATATTAGAAAATAAAGAGAGGTTATATGAAGCGGTCGGAAAAATGGTTCAGAAATGGACAAAAAGAACCGAAGGAAAAAGAGGATATGGGGTAGTTGGAGCGGTAGTCGGCGCCACTTATCCCCAACAAGCAAAAGTATTAAGAAAAATAATGCCAAAAAGCATTATCTTGGTACCTGGTTATGGCGCCCAGGGCGGTGGAGCTATAGGAGCTGCCTTAAATTTCAACAATGATGGTCGGGGAGCAATAGTCCATAGCGCTCGAGGGATAATTTTTGCCTGGAAACAAAAGCCCTATAAAGATAACTTCAAACCCAAAGACTTTCATTTAGCAGCTAGAGAAGCAGCTTTGGCAATGAAAAAAGATTTGCTTGAAGCTTTAAGAAGCCGATGAAAAATTTTATCATTCCAACTTCTTCAGCCGAACATTTAGCCAAAAGTATTTTGGATAGAACTAAAGCTTTTGAAATTATTTTCCCTGATATAAATAAGGACAAAAAAAGATATTTTCCCGATGAAGAGGTTTATGTAAGAATTTTGAAAGCTAATAAATTGAAACGCAACAGAGTTATTGTTTTGTATTCAGGAATGCCAAAGCCTAATCAAGGATTGATGGAGCTTGAACTAATTTTACAAATTTTAAGAGATAATAATGTAAAACCCGAGATATTTTTTACTTATTTTCCTTACGGAATGCAAGATAAAGTTTTTAAAAAAGGAGAAACTAATGTGGCGGAAAATTTGACTGAAAAGCTGATAAATTATTATCAAGTTAAAAAAATTTATATTATTGACGCTCATTTCTGGGGGAGAAAATGGGCAAAAAAATATCCCGTTGTCAATGTCTCGGCCGTTCCAATTTTAATTGAAAAAGTTAAAAAAGATTTTGGCCAAGGTATTTTATTTTTATCGCCCGACCTTGGGGGGAAAAGACGAACTAAAATTTCAGGAATGCAAAAAAAGAGAATGGATTCTTTTCAAGTGAAAATAACTACTTCAAACATTAATCTCAAAGGAAGAATAATTGGTGTGATTGATGATATGATTAAAACTGGCGGCACCCTCTTAAAGTTTCAGGAAATTGCCAAAAAATCCGGAGCTAAAAAGATTATTGCTCTCATTACTCACGGAGTAATACCGGCCGGTATTTCAAAAATTAAGAAAAAATATTCAAAACTCTATTTAACCAATACTATCTGTCAAAAGGAATCAAATATAGACATAACTGATTTAATTTTGAAAACCCTCCTAGAATCTTGATTGAGGGAAAAAGGTTCCGTCAACGCAGCTTCGCCATCCTTTTGAAGTGGCGCAAGAGCCGCACAAACCAATCCCGCACTTAGTCAGGAACTCTATTGAAGAATAGATTCTTTCTTGGTCAATATCTTTACTTTCTTTTTGAATAGCTTCTCTGACCATTGCTTCTGGCCCGCAATTAATACAATAATCGGGCTTTTCTTTTTCAATAATTTCCCCTAATCTATCTGTCACCAATCCCTTATCTCCCATATCCCCTTTCTCGGTGGTTGAATAAAGAGTTTTGGAATAAACTCTAAACTTTTCCAAATAAGCTAAGTGATTTTTATCTTTAGCTCCCAATAAAGAAATTGTATTTTTATTTCTTTTGGCAAAAAGATAAAGACCGGCTATGCCCGAACCCCCGCCAACCAAAAGAACTTTCCCTTCTATCTTAGGAGAATTTCCATAAGGCCCGCGAATATAAAGAGTTTCTCCTTTTTTTAAATTCAATAATTCTTTAGTGAAACATCCCTTTTTTTGAATCAACAAAGTTAAAGGACTATCATCAAACACAGAAAATGGTTTTTCTCCTTTTTCTGGCAGCCAGGCAAAAATAAACTGACCCGGCTCTGCTTCTATCTGACCATTTAATCTTAGAAGAGACAGATCTTCGTTCAAAGGCTTATTTTCCATAACTCTATATTTTTGATAATCCATGTTTAATTTCTCTTTCAAGAAAATGGCTGCCCTATTCGTTCCCTTTTCCAAATCAATCAATAAATCATGAAAATATTGTTTTATTTCCTTAGTATTCATCCCGGCTAGGGCTGAACCAATCCCGAAGAAATCAGCCCCGGCTTCCTTGTATCTTTCTACTTCTTCTCTGGTTGAAATTCCAGCGCAGGCAATGATTGGCAAATCTGTTATCTCTCTTATCTCTTTGACGCAGTTTAAACCAATTTCTAAAATTGCCTTTCCGGAAACTCCGCCTCTTTTATTTGTAAGAACCGTGTGATTATCACGCAAAAACATCTCGGGCCCCTTTGTGTTAATTGCGGTTATGCCGAAAGCCCCGGCTTTTATTGCGTATTTTACAGTTTCTTTAATCGCTAAATTCGGAGAAATTTTAACAAGAACAGGCTTCCCTAGAGAGGAGATGTTTCTCACAATTTTTCCTACCAGGTTATTGTCCTGTCCGATAATTTGGCCATATTTATCAGAATGGGGACAAGAAATGTTTATTTCAAAACCATCGGCATAAGTAAATAATTTTTCCGCTATTTCCTTAAATTCGTTTTCATTACTTCCAAATATTGAAATTAATAAAAATTTATCATCAGGAATTTTTATTCCTGCCAATCTCCTGGCAAATTCTTCTGCTCCTGGATTAGTAAGCCCAACCGCGTTGATAAAAGAAAAAGGAGAATATTGAGCAATAATCGGCTCTCTATTCCCCTCTCTTGGCTCTATGCCAATGCTTTTTGTTGTTAAGATTCCTATCTCCGGAATCTCATTTGCAATTTTTTCAAGTGTTGATGCTTCAGTAGCGACTATTCCGGACGGAATTGTAAAAGGTCCGCTGATTTTTTTGTTAAAGATTTTATATTTTTTCATTTTTAAATCCACGAGTTTAGAATTATTAAATCATATTTTACCTTGCCATCATAGAGCGTATAGGGTTTACAATTCTTAAATTTTAGTATAACATTTATTAAGCTATGAAAAAAGATTATCCAATTATTGATCTTCATTGCCATCTTAGAAACGATATTCCCGGTCATACTAAGATTGCCAAAGAAAGCGGAATTAACCTTGTTTTATATATGGCTAATTCTAAGCCTCCATTAGACAATCTGGAACAAATTAAAAAATCTTTGAAAAAGAAAAGATACTGCCGGGCGATTCCGGTTTCAGCTATAACCAAAGATTTGGCTGGAAAAGAACTGGTTGAAGTTGATAAAATTAAGCCCTATGTCGCTGGCTTTAGCGATGATGGTCAATACTTAAAAGACTTAAATTTGCTAAAAGAAATTTTAAAAAAGAATGTTTTGGTTTTAGTCCACTGCTCCCCTCCTTATGACGCAGGGATAAAAAAGCCGTATTTAGAAACAAAGTTTGTTAAAAGATATTTAAAGACATTAAAAGAAAGTGGCGGCAAGCTGCATATTCAACATATTAGCAAAAAAGACACAGTTGAATTAATTAGAAAAGCAAAGAAAGAAGGATTAAAGGTAACTTGCGAAACTTGCCCTCATTATTTTACCTATACAAAAGATGACTTAGAGACTAAGGTTAACCCGCCCTTAGCCCTCAAAGAAGATGTTTTAGCAATCAAAAGGGGCCTAAAAGACGGGACAATTGACGCTATATCTTCAGATTATGCTCCTATGCCAAGAATAACTGGAATGGCTGGATTCAAAGCATTTCTTCCGCTTTCTTATGGATTAGTTTTAGCCGGAGTTCTTTCGGAAAAACAATTAAAAGAGAAGCTATTTATTAATCCCAAAAAGATAATTGAAAGCAAAGGATATAAATTAAATCTTATATGATAAAATTACATCATATTATTGAATCTCAACAGTTCAATCGCCATTTTTTAGAAAAAGAGCTTTTTCCTTTGGCTAAAGAAATGGAAAAAATTGCCAAACAAGGAGGCTCTGATATTCTTTCCGGGAAAAAAATGTTCACTCTTTTTTATGAGCCTAGCACTCGGACTCGGGCCTCTTTTGAAATAGCTATGAGTCTTCTGGGAGGAAAGGTCGTTTTCTCAACTGAAAATGCCAGACAGTTTTCTTCAGCAGCTAAGGGTGAAACCATTGAAGACACAATTAAAATTCTTAATGACTACCTGCCTGATGTTATTGTCTTGAGATATGACGAACAAGGCGGAGCAAAAAGAGCAGCTGAAATTTCCCGAGCGCCGATTATTAACGCCGGGGATGGCGCTGGCCAGCATCCCACTCAAGCCTTATTAGATCTCTATACAATTCAAAAAGAAATCAATAAAATTGCCGGCACTTCCATAGCTATGGTTGGAGATTTAGCCAATGGAAGAACAGTTCGGTCTCTTTCTTATCTTTATGTTAAGTTTCCCGAAGTCAAAATTTATTTTATTTCTTCGGAATCAGCTAAGATGAAAGACGATATCAAGGATTATCTAAAAAAACACAATGTTTGGTTTGAAGAAAGAAATGACTTGAGGGAAATTGCTTCTAAGGTAGATATAATTTATCAAACCAGGACTCAAAAGGAACGAGGCGCTCTTTTAGAAGAACACGAAAAAACAGAAAGTTTCTGCATTGTTAATCAAGAGGTTCTTGATTTGATGAAAAAAGACGCGATTATCATGCATCCTTTGCCAAGGGTTGATGAAATTTCTCCAGAAGTAGATTTTGACCCAAGAGCAGCTTATTTTCGACAGGCCGAAAATGGACTTTATGTCCGGATGGCTCTGCTAAAAATGATTTTATTATGAACCCGGTTAGAAGTCTAAGACATTTAATCACTGACCAAGATTTATCTCCGAATGAAATTTGGAAACTTTTTGAATTAACCAAAGAATTAAAAGAAAGCGCCCCAAACAAAACCTTTGATTTACTGCGGGGTAAAAACCTGGCCATGATTTTTCAAAAACCATCCACCCGAACAAGAGTTTCTTTTGAAGTAGCTATGAATCAATTAGGAGGCCATGCTCTTTATCTTTCCAGCTCTGACCTTCAACTTAGCAGAGGAGAAAGCATTGAAGACACAGCCAGGACTTTGTCCCGTTATGTTGATGGGATTTTAGCCCGAGTTTTTGACCATCAAGATATAATAAAATTAGCAAAAAATTCCTCTGTGCCGGTAATTAATGGCTTGTCCAGCGACTTTCATCCCTGCCAGGCATTAACCGATCTTTTCACCATCTGGGAAAAAAGAGGAACCCCTCACCAATGTTTTGGCAAGGGGTTGTCCGTTTCTTTTGTGGGAGATGGAGATAATAATGTTACTAATTCGCTTTTGCTTTTATGCGCTAGATTGGGAATTAATTTAAAAATTGGCTGTCCTGCCAAATATAAAATTTCTCAAGGTATCCTGGATTTGGCTAAAAGCGATATTTTAAAAAATAAGGTAAAGATTGAAATTTTCTCTGACCCCAGAGAAGCGGTCAAAGATGTTGAGGTAATTTACACCGATGTTTGGGTAAGTATGGGAAGAAAAGATGAAAAAGAAAGAATTGAAACTCTCTCTCCTTTTCAAGTAAACAAGAAGCTTTTATCTTTTGCCAAAAAAGGAGCAATGGTAATGCACTGCCTGCCGGCTCACCGAGGCCAAGAGATTGTAGACGAAGTAATTGATGGACCGAATTCCATTGTTTTTGATCAGGCCGAGAACAGATTACATGTCCAAAAAGCAATCTTGACATTCTTATTAAAGGCTTGATGCGTATTAGATAGAGATGCAGGATTTTGTTATTTACTTTTTATTAAGCCTCACCAAATTTTCAAGCAAACAGGCAACGGTTAAAGGGCCAACACCGCCGGGCACGGGAGTGATATAGCTTGCCTTTTTTGAAACTGATTCAAAATCAACATCTCCCACTAAACCTGTTATTTTTCCCTTTTTCATGCTTGTGCCAGCGTCAATAATTATTACTCCTTTTTTAACCATCTTGCCTTTTATTAAATTTGGTTTGCCAACCCCGGAAATTAGAATGTCGGCTTTCTTAATAAAGGAGGGCGCGTCTCTGGTAAACTCGTTCAAAACCGAAAGCGTTGCTCTCTCTTTCAAAAGTTGAACCGCTAAAGGAAAGCCAACCAATCTTCCCGCCCCTATTACAATGACATTTTTCCCTTTTACTCTAATTCTATAATGTTTCAAAAGAGATAAAATCCCATTAACAGTTGGCGGTATAATACTAAGAATGCCTTGATAAAATTTCCCCAAACTTTTTTCCGACAATACATCAATATCTTTTTCTTCCGGAATTAAATTTAAAAATTCTTCGGGAATAAATTTTGACGGCAAGGGAAGTTGAATAATTATTCCGGAAATTATCTTGGCGCTTACAATGGCTTTAATTTCTTTTTTTAATCTTGAGGTTTCAATTTCTGCGGGAAATCTAAATAGCTTGAAATTAATGCCAGCTCTCTCGCAGGCTTTTTCTTTTTGATGAATGAAAATTTGCGAAACAGCGCTTTGACCAATTTGAATTACTGCCAACCTTAATTTCAAATTGGATTTTTTAATCTCCTTTTTAAGATTAGAGCCAATCTTTTCCGATAATTTTTTACCGTCAAGAATTTTCATTAAATAGATTTCTTAACACCCTTAAATTCGGTGAAAAAAGAGGCATTGTCTTCAATGTTTTCAAAAACTAATGCGCCGGGCCCGACAACACAATTTGAGCCAATTAAAACACCGGGCATTGTGCCAGATTGGATTCCAAAACAAGAATTGTCTCCAATAGCGCTGCCAAAATAACTAAGACCAGTGTCTATTTTTTTGCCCTTTACTGTTGATTTAATGTTTGCCCTGTCAAGTCTTCTGTTAGCGGCAGTAAAACCAGCGCCAAAGCGGCAATTTTGACCGATTATAGAATCTCCGAAATAACCAGAATGAAAATGGGTTCCCTGCTGAACTATACAATTTTTAATTTCAGTAAAAGCGCCGGTAACAACATCATTTTCTAAATTAACCGGCCCTCGCAAAACATTATTATGGCCAATCTTACAATTTTTTCCGATAAAACAGGGTCCTTCAATTATTGTGTTTTCGCCAATAATAACATTATCGCTAATATAAACCGCTCCTTTAATTACGACATTTTTAGCAATCTGAGCAGTCGTAGAAATGTAATTTTTAAATTCTTTTAACTCAAAAACTATCTTTAATATCCTTAAAAAATCCCAGGGATATTTTAAGGATGAATCTTTTTCCGAAAAAATGACTTTTGCTTCTTTGGCTTTCAGATACAAATTTAAGGCGTCAATAAAATCATGAGGATGGCGCTTTGGTAATTTTTTATAATAATCAAAAAAATCAGGATGTAAAAAATAAATCCCGATTGTTTTTATATTTGATGGTTCTTTACCCGGCAACGGCTTCTCAATAATTTCAACCACTTTTCCATTTTTAAGTTTTAAAATTCCATAATCCCAAGGCATTGAGGTTTTGCGTCCCGTTAAAATTGTTTGGAATTTGGCAGAATTATTTGTTTCTAAAATTTTACCAACAATCTCTTCAGCAATAATTTCAAATGGCCAAAAAACAAAAAATGGTCCTTTAATTGTTTCTTTTGCCCGAAAAATAGCGTCTCCTGTCCCTAATGGTTTTTCTTGAACAACATAAGAAAGAATAACGTCTAATTCCTTGGAAATCGAGGTCAGTTCTTCTTTCAAAGACGAATTAGGGCCAATAATTAAAATAATATCTTTAATTCCTCTTTTTGAAATCCCTTTAATTGTCCAGTAAATTAAAGGTTTCCCTAAAATCTTTATTTGGGACTTATGACCTTTGTTTAAGGGCCAGCACCGAGAACTCTCGCCCGCCGCTAAAATTACTGCCTGCCCCGTTAGAAATTTTTGATTCATATGTATTTCTGAAATGCCCCGCCATTTAAGATTTCTAACGGGGCCTGCATAATTTTAATATTACCTTTACTAATTTATTTGAATCATGAACAATCGGTCCAGCGGAAAAAAGAATATCAGTTCCAATAAATTTTTTGTTTTGAGACAAATTTTTATCAAAAGTTACAAGGCTCAAAAGTTCGGGCTGTTCCTTTTTATATTTTTGCAATCTTTCTTTGGAAGGTTTTTTTGTATTGTAAATTACATAATCAACTTCTCCTCCCAAATATTTTTCTATTTCCTTGACAAAACCCAAAACCGTAAAATTATTTGTTTCACCATATTTAGTCATTAAATTGCAAATATAGACCTTTTTTGCTTTGCTTTTCCTTATCGCTTGATGAATGCCTTCAATAAGAAAAATTTGAACTAAAGAAGTATATAGGTCTCCTGGCCCAATAACTATCAAATCTGCTTTTTTTATTGCCGTCAAAGCAAGAGGATAGGCCTTGGCTTTTGGTCTTAAGAAAACCTTTTTTATCTTTAAATTTCCATCATGTTTTGGGATATCAATATTGGTTTCACCCTTAATTACTTTGTTATTTTCCAATATGGCATAAAGGTTTGCATTATCAAGAGTTGAAGGAAGTACTCTGTTTTCAGTATTGATATTCAGTAGCCCGCTTATTTCTTTAATTGTTTTTTTATAATCATTACTACTAAGCTCCAAAGCAGTGATGAAAAGATTGGCAAAGTTGTGACCCTTTAATTCACCAGTTTGAAAACGGTAATTAAAAACATTTTCAATTACCGGAGAAGTATTTGCCAGAGCAATAAAAGCCCTTCGGATATCGCCGGAAGAAACAATATTATAATCTTTTCTTAATCTGCCTGCCGAACCTCCGGAATCAAGCATAGAGCAAATCACTGAAATCTCCACCTGATGTTTTTTCAGCCCCTGTAAAACTGCTTTTGGCAT
>JAHXGL010000004.1 GCA_019923655.1 Candidatus Nealsoniibacteriota bacterium | reverse complement strand
ATTCGGAAAAGTCCCTATTTTTTTGTTTTTAATTTTTTCTTTCATAGATTTATTTTCATATATTTTATTTCCAAAAACTAAATTTTGCTATTTTTACGATTTTTTAGTTTTCAACACTTGACAATGGGTATTAGCTTGCTACACTGATAATGTCTTTCGGTTCTTCCATAGAACCGTTAGGGTTATACATCCCAGGGCTACCCTCTTAGTCGAGGGTAGTTTTTTTTATGCGATATTTTAAATCTTTACCCCAAAATTCATTTATATTTTTTAGGTCAAAATAACCATCACAGCCAGTTTTTAATTCATGAGAAATATTATCTTTTGATGAAAAAATATAAATTTTTTTGTTGCGATTTTTCAAATAACTTACCAATGCCAAAAAATCAGCATCACCGCTAAATAAAACAGCTGTATCGTATTTATTCATATTATGCAGGGCGTCAATAGTTATTTCCACATCCATATTCCCTTTTTCCATAATAGATTCTCCATTTTCGCTAATAATAGAAATTCTTTTCAATTCTTTTTTCCTTACGGTAAAATCAAGGCCTTTCTTGAGATATGTGTAGAATTTATGTTTTCCATCCAAGTTATGTTCTCTTGTTCCTTCTTTTGGGTAGGCGTCATAATAAAAAATTTCAACATTGCTAGCATTAAAATTATTTCTAAAATAATTTTTAAGCTTTTTGTATTCAATAAACTTCTTCACCGACTTTACGGCGCTCCAAACATTTGATGCATCAATAAAAACATAAATTACATTCTCATTTTCTATTTTTTTGTTTTTAATTTTTTCTTTCATAGATTTATACACATTAAAAAGAAAAATGGCAAAATTTCAAGGAGATCTCTTGTTTTCTATTTTTTTAACTTGTTTTAATTTTTCTTTTAAGGATTAAAATTATTGTCCCGGAGAAGAGAGCAACAACCAAGGCGATTACGAAAACAGGCATATTTTTCCTTTCAAGGGCATTCCAAAACCCAAAGAATTTGGAAACTTTAGTCTTCCAAATCCATTCGGATTTGGAAACTTTATTTCGTTGCTCTGGAAAATGAACCTGTTCTTTAATAGCCCCTAATCCATATTTCAGGGCAGGCTCTCTTTTTAAGGGCTCTTCAGTAAATTTTGCTTTTTGTTCTTCTGTTTGTTTTACTGCCTCTTCTGCTGAAAAGACAACAGGGCTGATATTTGCCATTCCAGGGGTTAAAACAGAACTCCAAAACCATTCAGGGCTATTTGCGTCTGTTAAATTGTCATTGTCTAATAGGGGCCGGTTGTATGATTTTCCTCTTGGCGCTTTTTCATATTTCACTGAATCAGCAATTTTTCCATCTGGACGTAAAAGCTTTAAGGCATCCTGGTCATTGTTTAGAGTAATTTTACTGATTGGTCGGCTAAGAACTAAAAATCTTTTTGGCTCAATCAAGGTTTTAGTAGGAAAAACATAGATTTTAGTTCTGCCAATAGTGTCTGTTATTTGCCAGCCGAAAAGATTAACCTCAAAATTATTCTGGTTAAAAATTTCAATCCATTCTTCTTCAGCGTCCGGGCCTTCTGGCGAAGGCAGGATTTCATTTATTAAGACATTAGAAGGATAAACAATGGCTTGCGGTTCAGGGCTGGGTTGCAGTTCTTGCTCTGGTACCGGCTTCTGCTCTTGTTCTGGCTGTATTTTGCGCTCAAGCTCTGGGCTAGGTTTTGTTTCCGGATTAACCCAAGCCAATCCTTGTTTTTTAATGTCTTCAAGCCGTTTTTTGCCTATACCCCTCACTTTAATAATGTCGTCTAAAGAATAAAACGGCCTGGACTCTCTTATTCTTCGGGCTATAGCCGGGCCAACCCAGATTATTTCTTGCAGCTCTTCATAAGAAGCAGTGTTAATGTCTATTTTCCTTGCGGCTAAAATTTCAGATTGCTGAAAAACAGGAACAGCGGACAGAACGAAAATTAAAACAGCTATTATTATTTTCATGGCTCTTTGCTTGAGATTCCTATTACCCTTTCTATTTCTTCTAAAGTGGTAATCTTTTCCAAGACCTTTATTAATCCGTCTTGAAGCATTGGGACCATTCCCTTTTCTATTGCTTTTTCTTTTAATCCTGTGATAGAGGGCAATGTCAAGATGAATTTTTCCATTTCTCCGTCAACTATTAAGACTTCAAGGATGCCAATTCTGCCTCGGTAGCCAGTGAAATTACAATCCGGACATCCTTTAATTTTGGCAATTTTTAATTCTTGAGATAATTTTGGAATCTCTATTTTTTTTGGGAGATTCTGTAATTCTTTTTTTATTTTTTCCAAAGCTGAAACCGGGATTGTTTGAAGGGTTGAACACTTTTTACAAACTCGCCTGACCAATCTCTGGGCAATAGCTATATTTATTGCCGGGCCGATGTTAGAAGCGCTGGAACCTAAACTGATTAATCTGGCAATAGTGCCGGCCGCGTCATTAGTGTGAAGGGTGGTCAGAACTAAATGGCCGGTTAAAGCGGCTTGGAGTCCAATTTCAGCAGTTTCCAGGTCCCTGATCTCCCCAACCAGAATTACATCCGGGTCCTGGCGCATAATTGATTTTAAGCCAGAAGCGAAATCATATCCTTTTTCAGGAACTGTTTGAGTTTGAGAAATTCCTTTTAGATGATATTCAATCGGGTCTTCAATGGTAATAACTTTAATCTCCGGTCTTTGAATGTTTTTTAAAAAAGCGTAAAGAGTGGTTGTTTTTCCCGAGCCGGTTGGCCCTGTAACAATAATCATTCCATTGGGCTTTTTGATTTCTTTTTCAAAAAGAGCCAATAAATCTTTTCTTAGTCCTAAAGCTTCTAAGCTGATTAAACTTTGCGGGTTTAAGATTCTGAAAACAATTGACTCTCCATGTTCAGAGGGAAGAAAAGAAGCCCTGATTTCAATTGCCATGGTTTGCTCGTTTGCGGCCGTGATTAATACTGAAAAGCGGCCGTCTTGAGGCCTGTCTGTAATGTTTAATTTTACCCCTGAAAGAAGTTTGATTCTGGAAGTAAGCGCTTGAAGGATTTTTAAGTCAAAAGACATTACTTCTTGCAATATCCCGTCTAATCTTAGCCGTATATTAGCTTTTTCTTCCTGGGGTTCAATATGAATATCAGAAGTTTTGAGAAAAATTCCAGCCCCTAAAATGATTTCTAAGAATTCAGTGATGCTTTTTCCAAGAAAATTATTGGCTTCTTTTGCAAAATCAGAAACATTTTTTATGTTTTGTGCTATATTGAGAAGGGACGGAGAAAGTTCTATTTCGCCAGTGATTTTTTTCAAAGATTGTTCCATAGCTTATTATATTTTAACCAGGCAAACAGGAAAGTCAACACTCCTATGTCATTGGAATACATTACTAATAACCATTTCCAGACCAAAAAATTAGGAGAATTTTTCGCCCGCTTCGCTGTTTTTAAAAAAACAAAAGGGAAAGCAATTATTATTGGTTTAGAGGGAAATTTAGGAACGGGAAAAACAACCTTTATCCAGGGCTTTGCCAAAGGCATAGGAATAAAAGAAAAAGTTTTAAGCCCAACCTTTGTTTTGTTAAAAAGGTTTCAAGTTTCCCCGAAGAGCGAACCTATAAAGCGGGCAAGCTTCAATTTTCAAGAATTCTATCATATAGATTGTTATCGGATTGAAAATTCAAAAGAAATTTTAGATTTGGGGTTTAAGGAAATTATTTCTAACCCTAAAAGTATTGTTGTTATTGAATGGGCTGATAAAATCAAAAAGATTATGCCGAAAAATACAATTTGGATAAAAATTGACTTTATAACCGAAACAAAGAGAAAAATTGTAATAGAAAAGATATGACTATGAAAAACAGTAAAAAACGTTTAATTATCATTGACAGTAATTCTATTATTCATCGGGCTTTTCACGCTTTACCGCCATTAATGACAAAAAAGGGAGAAATAGTGGGCGCTGTTTACGGATTTCTATTGGTTTTTTTAAAAGCAATAAAGGACTTTCAGCCGGATTTTGTTGTCGCTTGTTTTGATTTGCCAGGATTGACTTTTCGACATGAACAATTTAAAGAATATAAAGCCAATCGGCCGCCAACCCCAAAACAACTCTCTCAACAAATTCCAAAAATAAAAGAAATTTTAAAAAGCTTTAATGTTCCAATTTTTACCAAACAAGGATTTGAAGCTGATGATATTATTGGCGCTATCGCTAAATTGGCCCCTCTTCTTTTTTCTCAAAAAAAAGAAGAGGGGGAGACGATTATTTTAAGCGGAGATTCAGACACTTTTCAGCTGATTAATTCTCAAACAAAAGTTTTTGCCTTGAGAAAAGGAGTGAAAGACATTGCTTTATACGATAAAGAATTAATAAAGACCAAATTTCAAGGATTAAAACCGGAACAACTTGTTGCTTTTAAGGCTTTGGCTGGAGACCCTTCAGATAATATCCCCGGAGCTCCCGGGGTGGGAAAAAAAACAGCGACCAAGCTTGTTTTAGAATTTAATAGTTTGAAAAATCTTTATTTTGAAATTAAAAAAGGATCCGAAAAGGCTCAAAAAATCAAACCAAAGCTGAAAGAAACACTGCTAAAATACAAAGACCAGGTTTTTGTTTCCAAGATGTTAGTGGAGATTAAAACAGACGTTTTAATAGATTTTAATTTAGAAAAATGTCATTTTGGCGAATACGACAAAGAAAAAGTCGTCAAAGTTCTTAGAGAATTAGAATTTTATAGTTTAATTTCTAAAGTTTCCAAATCCCTTTAGATTTGGAAGACTAAAGTTTCCAAATCCCTTCATGGGTCTTCCAAATCCCTTTGGGAGTCTTCCAAATCCTAAAGGGATTTGGAAACGAATTTGGAAACGAATTTGGAACACTAAAACATGATTATTTTTCTTTACGGGATAGACGTTTATCGGTCCCGGCAAAAACTAAACGAAATTGTTGCTCATTATCAGAAAACCCACCAAACCGGATTAAACTTAAAACATTTTGATTTTAAGGAAAGCAAATTCCAGAATTTTATTGATGAATTTCAGACAGTTTCAATGTTTGAAGAAAAAAAATTGCTCATTTTAACAAATCTTTTTTTAGGACAGGAGGCAAGGGAAAGTTTCCCAGAGCAAGGAGAAAAATTCTTAAAATCAAAAGACATAATTTTAATTCTTGAAAAAGGAGAGCCGGACAAAAGAACTCGGCTTTTTAGGTTTCTTGAAAAAAATGCCAAATCTCAAGTGTTTAATTTTTTACAAGGCGAAAAATTAAAAAACTGGGCAAGAAAAGAATTTAGCTGTTATCAAAAAGAAATTAGCCCGGAAGCTTTGGATAAGCTTGTTTATTTTGTTGGCAGGGATCTTTGGCGATTGAGTAATGAAGTGAGAAAACTGGTTAATTTCAAAAAAAAAGGAAAAATCCGAGTACAAGACATTGAAACCTTAATCAAGCCGGAAATTGAGATAGATATTTTCAAAACAATCGACGCCCTGGCGACAAAAAACAGAAAACAAGCGATATTATTAATTCATAAGCATTTAGAAAAAGGCGACAATCCTTTATACCTTCTTTCAATGATTAGTTTTCAATTTCGCAATCTTTTAATAATAAAAGATCTTCTTGAAAAAGGTTGTCCTTTTTATGCCCTGGCAAAAGAGACCAATTTTCATCCTTATGTTATAAAAAAAACTTGCGTTCAGGCGCAAAAGTTTAGCGTTCAAGAACTAAAAAAAATCTTTCAGAGAATTTTTCAAGCGGATCTTCAAATAAAAACCGGACAGCAAAGCCCGGAAATTGCTCTTGATTTATTAATTGCGGAAATTTAATTCTAAGCAGGGTCAAACCCGGGGTCAGACCTCACTAGGCAATTGTTCATTGTTCATTGTTCATTGCTCCTCATTGACCTGGTGATTCTTGATTTTAGCCGCGAAGCGGTATTTTTTTTAATCAATCCGGTTTTTCCCGCTTTATCCAGCAATTTATAAGTTTGCGGCAAGAGTTTTTCAGCTTCCTTTGGTTTTTTCTGAGAAATCAAACCCTTTATCTCTTTTAAGACTTTTTTTAATTTTCTTTTTTTCTGGACATTTCGCGCCCTTCTTTTTATATTTTGACGGAGAGCTTTTTTTACTGATTTAGTAATAGGCATATATTTCAAATGCAAAAGAGGGGGGTCAGACCCCTTTAGTCACCCTCTACCTTTTAGGTTATCATTTACAAAAACCTTGTCAAGTATTGCGTTTGTACTCATCCCCGGCTTTGAAAAGCAGGGCTTTCCTGGTTGAATAATTGCGATAAAGTCAGATTAAAGCTATAATTAAATTAATGAAAAATGCCATTAAAAAAATTGCGCCTAATTTTTTACTTAACTGGTATCATTGGTTTCTGCCAGCCATTGGCGCTGTCTTATATGGATTTCCTTCCGGGAAAATAAAAGTTATTGGCGTTGTTGGCACTGATGGCAAATCAACCACTGTTTTTTTGATTAGTCAAATCTTAGAGGAAGCGGGCTATAAAGTAGCTTTTCTTTCTTCTATTTTCTTTAAAATCGGCAAAAAAGAATGGAAAAATACCCTGAAAATGACTATGCCCGGCAGGCTTAAGCTTCAGCGATTTTTAAGAGACGCGGTAAGGGCTGGCTGTCAATACGCGGTTTTGGAGACAACCGACGAAGGGATTAAACAGCACCGCCATAGATTTATTGATTTTAAGACAGCGGTTTTAACCAATATTACACCGGAACATATTGAGGCGCACGGCTCTTTTGAAAAAATGCGGATTGAAAATGAGAAGCTTTTCCAAATTGCCAAAGAAGTTCACATTGTTAATTTGGACGACGAAAACGCTGAATATTTTTTACAGTTTCCGGCAAAGAAAAAAATAAATTACCAAGTTAAAGAAGGTCAAATCTTAATTGATAGAAATCAGATTCCTCTTAATTTAAGATTATTAGGCGAGTTTAATCTTTATAACGCTGCCGCGGCAATCTCTGCTGGATTATCCGAGGGGATTAGTTTGGAAATTTGCAAAAGAGCAGTGGAAAAAATAGAAGGAATTCCCGGCAGAATGGAGGTTGTTATTAAAGAACCATTTACAGTAATTGTTGATTATGCTCATACTGTTAATGCCTTAGAAAAGGTCTACCAAACTATTCAAGATTCAAAATTCAAAATTCAAGACTCAAAAATGATTTGTGTTTTTGGTTCTTGCGGCGGCGGACGCGATAGATGGAAAAGGCCGGAATTTGGAAAGATTGCTTCGCGTTATTGCGATGAAATAATCCTGACCAATGAAGATCCGTATGACGAAAACCCTTTACATATTTTAAGTGATATTGAAAAAGGATTTTCGCAATTTTCAAACTATAGAAAAATTTTAGACAGGAGAGAGGCAATTAAAAAAGCTTTGGGACTGGCAAAACCTGGCGACGTGGTAATCATTACAGGCAAAGGATGTGAGCCATGGCTCTGCCTTGCTAATAATAAGAAAATACCATGGGACGACAGGCAAGTGGTTAGAGAAGAATTTAAAAAAGCATTAATTTAATTTTGTTCGTAATTTTACTCGGGACCAAAAAGCGACAGTCGCGTTTGAAATATACATTCAATTCGCATAGAAACGAGTTATCTGTAATTCCCTACGGCGCCTAATAACGAAACTTTAATAAATATCTTTTCAAATCATTATAATATGAAATTCAAAATAGCTGTTGTGCAATTTGAGATTAAGCAATTTTCCCCTGATAAAAATCTAAAGAAGGCGGAAGAATTTGTTAAAAAAGCTTCATTTTCAAAAGCCAAGATTATCGTATTTCCTGAAGATTTTGTTACAGGGCCAATAGCTGGAAAATTGGAATTTGCTGATTCTGAAAATAAATATCGCAAATTTTTTCAAAACCTCGCTAAAAAATATAAAATTGATATTGTTCCCGGCTCAATCATTGAAAAAGACAAGCTCGGTTTTTACAATATTACCTACTATATTGACTCAAACGGAAAAATAAAATCAAGATACAGAAAAATAAATTTGTGGCATCCCGAAAAACATTATCTTAATCCGGGAAATGAAGTTTCTGTATTCAATACCAAATTTGGCAAAATCGGATTAATCATTTGCTGGGACTTGATTTTTCCTGAAGTTTTCAGAAAGATGGCAAAGAAAGGAGTCAATATAGTAATCTGTCCCAGCTATTGGACTTTTGAAGATGCTTCTGTTGGTTTGAAATACGATAAAAATTCTGATGCCAAACTTGTTGATGCGTTGTGTGTCGGTAGGGCTTTTGAAAATGAAATAATTATGGTTTATTGTAATCCTGCTGGGAATCTAATTCTTCCGAAATTTAGGGGAAAATTGCTCGGACATTCTCAAATTGCTGTTCCGTTTATGGGAGCGATTAAAAGGCTTGAACATAATAAAGAGGAAATGTTTGTTCAAGAAGTTGATACAGCTATTTTGAAAGATGCTGAAAAAGCGTATAAAATTAGAAATGATTTGAAAAGTAGAGTTTTATATTAACGGCGCCTTCGGGAACCCTGCGGGGCTCACTTCGTTCGCCCAAATGCCTTCGGCAACTTCTTTTATCCCAAACGTTAAGAGAAATAAATTTTGCCTTAAATTTAAAATATGGATCAAAAGAAACTTTGGAATCAAATTTGGAATAGGGATGATAGGTTGCTTTCTAATAACTTTGCCAAAAGAAGTTTTTCTGAAATAAAAAATAAACCTTTAATATCTCTCCTTGATATTGGTTGTGGAATAGGTGTCGACTCAATTTTTTTTGCTCAAAACGGGCTAAAAGTTACTGCTGTAGATTTTTCTGAAAGCGGAATTCGAAAATTTAAACAAACTATTGAACACAAAAAAATTAAAAATATTATCCTTCTACAGGAAGATATATCAGATTTTAAGTTTCCACCTAACTCTTTTGATGTAGTCTACGCCCACTTGAGTCTCCACTATTTTGATGATCAAACCACCACAAAAATATTCAATAGACTTTACAAAATTCTTAAACCAAAAGGTTTATTTTTTATTAAGTGTAAATCTACCGACGATCATCTTTACGGCAGGGGTAAAAAAATCGAAAAAGATATGTATCTGCGCCAAGGTCATATTAGACATTTTTTCAGCAAAGAATACATGGCAGAAAAACTTAAAAAGTTCAGGGTGCTAAAGATCAGAAAAACTTCTTCAACCTATCATACCTATAAAAGTTTCTTTATTGAAGCCGCTGCTACTAAATAATTAAGGCAAAATTTACTCCTCGCTTCGCTCGGCCACATTGCATTTTCGCTTTCTGCCAGCTGGCGGATCGTTCAGGTTTCTTAACATAGTATATATGGCTCGTCGCTGACCACTCCTCGTCCCATATTGCTTCACTCACTTGTGGTGAAAATGCTATAATACCACAAGTTCGTTTCGCAACATCATATATACTTAAATGTTAGCTGAAACTCCGAACTCTGCTTTGAAGGGGGTTAACGAAATAAATTCTTATGATGCTCAAGACAAACCAAGAATATCAAAAATTAAAATTATGACAGACAAAAAGGACTTCAAGAAAATCAATGACTGGTTATGGGAGATTCCTCAATCTTTTAGGCAGGATATGAAAGTTCCGGCAAGGATTTATATTTCTGAAGAAATGCTTCGGGAAGTAGAGGAGAATGCTTTAACGCAATTAATAAATATAACCACTTTGCCGGGCATTGTGAAATACGCTATAGGAATGCCTGATATTCATTCTGGTTTTGGCCCGCCGATTGGAGGGGTAGGAGCAATGCGCTTATCAGATGGTGTTATTTCCCCCGGATTTATTGGATTCGACGAAAATTGCGGGGTTCGTTTGTTATTGTCAGAATATTCTGAACAAGACATTAAACCCTATTTGGATAAATTAGCAACCGAGACACAAAAACAAGTGCCATCGGGTTTGGGCAAGGGAAGACAAATTAAACTCTCAATTGGTGAAATAGATAAAATTTTAGAGGCCGGAGTGCCGTATTTGGTAGAAAAGGGATACGGTGAGAAAGAAGATGTTGAAAATTGTGAAGCAAAAGGAAAAATGGAACAGGCAGATGCTTCTTGCGTTTCAGAGCGGGCCAAAAACAGAGGAAGGGATCAGGTTGGCACTCTTGGGTCAGGAAATCACTTTATAGAAGTTCAAAAAGTTGATGAAATTTTTGACGAAGATACAGCAAAGAATTTTAGGTTATTTAAGAAACAGGTCGTCGTAATGGTTCACAGTGGCTCCCGCGGTTTGGGACATCAAAATTGTACAGATTATTTAGACACAGCAATGAATGCTTTAGCAAGATATAAAATAAAGTTGCCAGATAAAGAGTTGGCTTGTATGCCGTTTAGTTCTCCGGAGGGTCAAAGATTTTTTAAGGCAATGTCTGCTGCTTGTAATTACGCTTGGTCAAATAGACAGATGATAACTCATTACATAAGAAGGGCTTGGAAAACAATATTAGGAGAAAAAACAGAATTAGAACTACTTTATGATGTTGCCCATAATATTGCCAAAATAGAAGAGCATGAAGTAAATGGACAGAAGACAAGACTGATTATTCATCGCAAAGGAGCAACCAGAGCTTTTCCGCCTGGACATCCGGAAATACCGGAGAAATATAAGAATGTCGGACAACCGGTCTTGCTTCCCGGCACTATGGGCACATCTTCTTTTATTTGCGCTGGCAAAGAGATGTCAAAACAAACATGGCATTCGGTTTCTCATGGCGCTGGACGGAGAATGTCGCGGCACGCGGCAATGAGAGCTGTTTCTGGACAAGAAGTGATAAAAAGATTAGAATCAAAGGGAATTATTGTAAAATGTCTTTCTGTAAGAGGGATTGCCGAGGAAGCGCCCCTGGCTTACAAAGACGTGGAGCAGGTAGTTGATGTTGTTCATCAAGCAGGACTTTCAAAAAAAGTTGCGAGATTAACACCATTAGCTGTTATTAAAGGAGAGTAAGGAGCGACACCAATTACAAATTCCACACTCCTAAGGCCCCGGAGAATTCTTAATTTATAATGATACTTATTTTATTTATAAAGCTTGTGCATTCATGTGTTGTTTATAAATTAGTGTCGCGAAGATATGAAACGTTTGCCAAAAAGCATGAGAAAATTTATTCGCAGAGAAAAAGCCCGGATTCGCCGGGAAATTTTGAATGTCAAAGAACAAGAGAAATTAATTAATGAATTATACAAAAAATTTTTAGCGATATAATTTATTAAGACAAAATTATGACTATTCAAGAAATCTACAATTTAGCCATAAAAATGGGAATAGAAAGCGATTTTCGCGGCAAACAAGAAATTGAAAAAATGCTTGGACGGCTCAAAGAAAAGTATGGCAAAATGAGAAAAGAGGAAAAGCAAGAGTTTGATTTGGAAAGATTAGAAAATCCTTTTTCTGACACCAGAATTTTATTTGGAGATCCAAAAAAGGAAGTGAAAAAGATTTTAATCGGAGTTGATATTGACGGCGAGGAACTGCTTTTGGCGACTAAGCTCAAAAACATTGATTTGGTTATTACCCATCATCCCAGGGGCAAAGCATTGTCTGGCCTTGACGATGTTATGCAATTGCAGATTGATGTTTTGGCTCAATACGGCGTGCCAATAAATATTGCTGAAAAACTTTTAAACAAAAGGATAGAAGAAGTCGCCAGAGGGATTTCTCCAGTCAATCATAACCGAGCAGTTGATATGGCTCAACATCTTAATCTACCTTTTTTATCCATCCATACTCCCTGTGATAATTTAGTGGCTAAATTCGTTGATGCCAAATTGAAAAAAGACAAGCCAATTTTATTGGAACAAATAATAAAGTCCTTGAAGGAAATTCCAGAATATAAACAGGCAAAGGCTATTGGCGCCGGCCCTAAAATTTTTGTTGGAAATAAAGAAAGCCGATGCGGCAAAATTGTTTTGACAGAAATTACCGGCGGCACTGAAGGCGCGCCAGAGATTTATGAGAAATTAGCTCAAGCTGGAGCAGGCACTGTTATTGGAATGCATATTTCAGAAAAACATCGGGAAGAAGCGGAAAAAGCGAATATCAATGTTATTATTGCCGGCCATATTTCCTCTGATTCCATAGGAATGAATCTGTTTTTAGATGAGTTGGAAAAGCAGGGAATAGAAATTGTTGTTTGTTCAGGACTAATTAGGATTTCTCGGAATTAATTTGTAAAATTTTTTACTTATGCTTGAGCAAAGTTTTAATGTTTTTCTTTGGTTAATATTGGTTTTTGGTTTAAGTTTTGTTTTAACCAATCTTTGGAATAAGATTCTTTTTGGAATAAAATATCGTATTTTTATCGCTCCCGGAATAATAATTCATGAATTTTCTCACGCGCTTGCCTGTTTTTTATCCGGAGCAAAAATTCAGGAAATTAATCTTTTTTCTTCTCAAGGGGGTTATGTTAGGCATTATCCGCCTAAAATTCCGATTATCGGCAAAATTTTCATTAGTTTCGCGCCTATTTTAGGCGGGATTGGCGCTCTTTGGCTTGTTGCCTGGCTTTTTAATTTAGGGATTGTTTTTGGCGGGATAGATTTTTCTCAACCATTTGTTCAGGGAGCTGTCATTGCTTTTCAGGGAATTCCTGTTTTTGTTCAGTCCTATTGGTTGAAATGGCAATTCTGGTTTTTTGTCTATTTAGCTATTTCAATAATTATCTGTTTGGTTCCGTCTAAGCAGGATTTCAAAAATGCTTTTGTTGGGTTGTTAATCATTTTTATTTTAGGAATTGCGTTTTATTATTTGGATTTTCTGCCTTATTTTTTAGGAATAATTTTTAATGAGCGTCTGGGACAGATATTGGTTTTGGGCGCAATGTTGGGATTTTTAGCTTTGGTTTTTTCTCTGCCTTTTTATATGGCTGGCAAAATCTTTGGAAGGAGAAGATAAAATGACTATGGGGTCAGATTCCTGGTTTGTGCCTAAGGGGTCAGACCCCATTTTAACATCTAGCGCAAAAAGCTTGACAGGGTTCTTAATATAAGTATAATGAAAGTCTAATGAGGGGGTGCGAGACATGTTCTCTATGGATAAAGGTTTTTGATAGAGGAGACTCCGAAAAGCAGCTGCCTGATTATTATCCAATCAGAAAACTTAAACAGGCGTCAAGTTTGTCAAGAGCTTTTCCCCCTCATTAATAGATTATCATCCGCCCCCAACGGAGTAAAGTTTTTAAATTCACTTCCAAGACCAGGAAGGATTTGGAATACTGCGTTTCCAAATCCTACGAATTTGGAATACTGCGTTTCCAAATCCTACGAATTTGGAATACTGCGTTTCCAAATCCTACGAATTTGGAATACTATAACCTGGGGGCGTTTTTTTTCAAAAAATGTGTTAGAATAGGAGTAGAAAAAAACTCAGAAAAGGTCGAACAATAAAGATAAAAATTCAAAATTATGCTATGGAAGAAAAGATTGAGCAAGGACAATTAATAGGCAGAATTAGCCACTATTTTGGCAATATCGGAGTAGCTGTTATTGGACTCTTTAAACCTGTTAAAATAGGAGATACTCTTCGCATTGTTGGGGGCGAAACTGATTTCACCCAAATCATTGAATCAATGGAAGTTGACCACAAAAAAGTTGAAGAGGCCAAAAAGGGCGATTCAGTTGGTTTTAAGATTACTCAAAAGGTTCGAGAAGGATATAAAGTGTATAAATTGTAGAGTTTTAATTTCTGTGTTTCAGATTTCTGTGTTTCAGAGATATTAATTAGGAGTACAGGATTAAACACGCGCTCCGCTGAGCAGGGTCTTTATTGATATGTTTCAGAAAAATTTTATTCTTGCCTTAGCTGTTTTAACCGGGACAATTATTGGAGCAGGCATTTTTGGTATTCCTTATGTGATTTCAAAAAGCGGAATTATTCCCGGCTTTTTTTATTTTTTAATTTTAAGCGGAGCAGTATTATTAATTCATCTGTTTTTCGGAGAAATAGTTTTAAGAACAAAAGAAAAACTTCGTCTGCCTGGCTTTGCTGAAAAATATCTAGGAGAAAAAGCCAAAATTATAGTTGCTTTTTCAACTTTTTTAGCTATTACTGGAGCTCTTTTGGCTTACATTATTATCGGGGGAGATTTTTTAAAAATTGTTTTTTCTCCCTTTTTAGATATTTCTTCATTTTATTTTAGTTTAATTTTTTGGGCAATCCTTACTTTTTTTATTTTTAGGGGTATAAAATTAATTGCCCCGGTTCAGCTTCTAATGAGCATTGCTTTTATTCTTATAATTTTTTTGATTTTCTTTTTTGCGCTTCCTCAAATAAACCTTGAAAATTTTATTTTGATTAACCCGGAAAATATTTTTCTGCCCTACGGCATAATTTTGTTCTCTTTAATTGGCTGGCCAGCCATTCCTATTCTTTCAGAAATTTTTGAAAGCCCTGACGGGAAAAGAAAAATAAAAAAAGTGATTATCTTATCCAGCTTAATAGTCGTTTTTCTTTATTTTCTTTTTATTCTGTCGGTTGTCGGGGTGTCTGGCCAGAATACCACAAAGGAAGCTCTTCAAGGGCTGCTGCCTTTTTTAGGACAAAAAATCATTATGTTGGGAGCTCTTTTCGGCATATTAGCTATTGCGACCTCTTTTTTAATTTTAGGAAATTATTTGAAAAACTCTCTATTTTATGATTTCAAGGTTCCCAGACCCTTTCCAGCTATTATTTCTTGCGGTATGCCCTTAATCTTATTTTTAATTGGCTTCCGTGAATTTATTGCAGTGGTTGGTTTTGTCGGCACTATTCTTGGCGTTGTTGAAGGAGTGGCTATAGTTTTGATTTTCAAAAAAGCAAAAACTTTGGGAAACAGGCAGCCAGAATACAGCTTAAAGGCGCCTCAAGTTTTATTATATTTTTTAATCGGCATATTTATCTTGGGAGCAATTTCCCAGTTCTTCTTTAAGTTTTAATTTATTGGGTAAAGTCTGAAAAACGGACCTATTTGTTCGTAATTTAGCTTAAAGCATCAGAAGCTCAGCAATCAAGTTTCAAGTCACCGGCTGTTAAAATCCCAGCGAGATTTTACAGCCTGCGTTCTCGGCTTGTTGTCCCTCACTTTGTTCGGGAACCATGCCAACAAGCCTGCGAAAGCTGCCTTGAAACCTATTGCCTCGCTTCTGAAATCGGTCCGGGAAATCGAACTTTACCCATTTATATGCAATTTATTGTTGATTTTCATATTCATTCAAAATATTCAAGAGCCACTTCCCCTCAGATGGATTTGGAAAACCTTGACAAGTGGGCAAAAATTAAGGGAATCAAAGTTTTAGGAACCGGTGATTTTACCCATCCGGAATGGTTTAAAAACATAAAAGAAAAGTTAGAGCCGGCTGAAGCAGGTTTATTAAAATTAAAAAATTCTGATTCTGAAACTCGTTTTATTTTAACCGCTGAAATTAGTTGCATTTACTCCAAAGGTGGCAAGGTTCGAAAAATTCATATTATTGTTTTTGCTCCATCTTTTGAGGCGGTTGAAAAAATTAATGTTCAGCTGAGTTGGATTGGCAATCTAAAATCTGACGGCAGGCCAATTTTAGGATTAGATGCTAAAGAACTTCTGAAAATTGTTTTAAATATTTCTGAAGATTGTTTAATAGTGCCATCGCACGCCTGGACTCCATGGTTTTCTATTTTTGGTTCAAGATCTGGCTTTGACTCAATTGAAGAATGTTTTGAAGATTACTCAAAATATATTTATGCAATTGAAACAGGATTAAGCAGCAACCCTGAAATGAATTGGCGATTATCTTCCCTGGATAAAATTACCTTAATCTCTAACAGCGATGCGCATTCGCCGCAAAAAATAGGCAGAGAGGCAAATGTTTTTGATACGGACGTAAGCTATCCCGCGATTATTGACGCAATCAAAGCAAAAGATTCTAAAAAATTTTTATACACCATTGAATTTTTTCCCGAAGAAGGAAAATATCACTATGACGGGCACCGTCTCTGCGAAATCAGTTTATCCCCCCAAGAGACAAAAAAATACAATGGGATATGTCCGAGTTGCGGAAAACCTTTGACAATCGGAGTTTTAAACCGAGTTGAAGAATTAGCAGATAGAGAGAAAGGTTTCAAGCCGGAAGGAGCAATACCTTTTAAAAGTTTAGTTCCTTTAGAAGAGATTATTGCCGATGCCTTAGGTTGTTCTGCCGGAACCAAGGGAGTTGAAAAAGAATACAAAAATTTAATTGAAAAATTGGGCTCAGAATTTAATATTCTTCTTGAGGTGCCGCCAGAAAGCCTGCAGACCGCAACTCTTCCTGAAATCAGTGAGGCAATAATAAGAGCGAGAGAAGGGAAGGTGGTTAAAGATCCCGGCTACGATGGAGTTTACGGGAAAATAAAAATTTTTTCTCCGGGCGAACAAAAAACGCTTTTAAAACAAAAAACCCTATTTTAATTAAAAACAGCTAGTCGAAGAGATAAATCTCTTCTTAACCCTACATTGCGATTCGGGTAGATGAATAATCAAGACAAAAAAAACAAATATCCGCCAGAGTCAGCCGGCAGAAGAATGATAAGCAATATTCCTACGGCCTTGCCAGAAGAAAGGATTTTAGATGTTCGGAAAAGACTTTTTGAAAAAGCCCAGGAATTTGAAACCTTAAACTATATTTATATTGTTGACCGAGAAGGAAAATTAGCCGGAGTTCTCTCCTTAAAGGATGTTTTTCAAAAACCAGAAGAAACTAAAATTGAAGATTTAATAGCCAGAAGCATTATTAAAGTTTGCCCCCATACTGATCAGGAAAAGGTAGCGATTTTGGCTTTAAAACACAACCTTAAATCAATTCCAATAGTGGACAGAGAGAACAGGCTTTTGGGAGTTGTGACTTCAGATGTTATTCTGGAAATTTTACACTCAGAACATGTTGAAGATATTTTGCGCTTTGCCGGAGTTTCTAAATACAATACTTTTGCAGATAAATTTCTTCAAGCTTCCCCTGTTGTTTTAACTAAACTCAGGCTTCCCTGGTTGGTTTTAGGTCTTTTTGGAGGAGTTTTAGCGGCAAAGATAGTCACTATTTTTGAAACCCCTCTTAGAGACCATTTCATTTTAGCCGCTTTTATTCCCTTGATCCTCTATATGTCTCATGCTGTTGGCGTCCAGAGTCAGATATTATTTATTAGAAACTTAGCCTTAGCTGAATTTTCACAAAAAAATTACTTTTTCAAAGAGATAAAAACCAGCGTTTTAATAGCTTTTTTCTTGGCAGTTTTACTTTTTTTTGTATCTCTATTGTTTTCCATTCAGTTATATATCGGTTTTGTTTTAAGTCTTTCTCTTTTTTTGGCAATAATGACTGCCATTGTTAGCGCTATTTCAATCCCTTGGATTTTGCAAAAACTAAAAAAAGATCCAGCTTTGAGTTCAGGACCTTTTTGCGCCATAGCTTCCGATATTACTAGTTTGGTGATTTATTTTTTAATTACTTCTTTGTTGCTTAACTTTTTTTAAAAAAGCCGTCCAAACAAGACACTCTTTTTTAATCATGACCATAGGGATACCAAGAGGTTTATTTTATTGGAAAAACCCCTATTTTTGGGAAACTTTTTTTGAAATACTTGGCTATCAAGTTCTTGTTTCTCCTTTGACCAATAAAGAAATTATTGAAAAAGGAGTTAAGGCGGCTGACCCTGAAACTTGCTTTTCAAATAAGGTTTTTTGGGGACATCTTCTCTGGTTGTCGGACAGGGCAGATTATATTTTTGTTCCTTTGTTAAAAACCAATGAACAGGGGCTTGAGTATTGCCCTAAATTTTTTGGATTGCCTGATTTGGCAAAGATTTTAATTAAGACGCCTATTTTGACCGGAACCTTTGACCGAAGAAAAGAAAAGATTGAAAAAACTCTTGAAAAATTAGGCAGGAAATTAAAAAAAGACAAAAAAACAATAGACAAAGCGATAAAAACCGCTATCCTGAAAGAACAAGAATTAAAAGAAAAAGCAGGGCAGGATTTTTTTAGAAAAATCCAATCCAAGAAACCCAAAATAGTTTTAATTTCCCATCCTTATAATTTATATGATGAACATCTTAATTTAAGGATGAAAGAAAAGCTGACCAAATTGGAAGCAGAACCGCTCTTTATAGATGAAGTTCCGCTTGCAGAAACTCAAATTTCAAAAGGAGTAAAGTTTGGAAATCCAGAGTTTCATTGGGAGTTCGGTAAGGAGATAATGCGCCAAATTCAGGAAATTTTGAAATACGACATCACCGGGGCAATTGAGATTTCTTCTTTTCAATGCGGCTGCGACGCAGTGCTCAAAGAATTTGTTGAAAAAGAGTTCAAAGACAGGAAAATTCCTTTTTTATATCTATTAATAGATGAACATACTGCTGATGTTGGAATCCAAACCAGATTAGAAGCGTTTATTGATACCTTATGATAGCCACTTTTCCTTATTGGGGGAATTATACCATTGCTTTTAGGGTTTTGCTTGAAAATCTGGGAATAACAGTTATTCTTCCTGAAAAAACCAATTCCAGAACAATTGAACAAGGAGTAAAGTTTTCCCCAGAGCTTTTTTGTTTTCCGTTTAAGGTAAATGTCGGCAATTATTTGCCGGCTCTTGAAAAAGGAGCTAATACTATTTTTATGTGGGAGAATATCAGGGGCAGCTGTCGTTTAAGGTATTATTGGATAGTTCAGCAGAAAATTCTAAGAGAAGCGGGGTATAAAGTCAAGGTGCTGAACTTAAATTCTAAAAATTTTTTTTCTGAAATAAAAAAGATAAAAAACGAAAACAAAATCTCTTTATGGCAATGTCTAAAAGCGTTTTTACTCGCTTTTAAGATAATTAAACTTATTGAAGAATTAGAAAAAAAAGCTAATTTTCTCAGACCAAGAGAAATATGCCCCGGCCAAACAGATAAGATTTTATCCCAATGCTTTGAAAGGTTGTCAAAAATTAAAATTAAAAAGTTTCAAGAAATTTCCTCTTTTCAAAAACAGACCCTTTGGAAATTTTCTCAAATCAAAATTGATAAAAAATTGAATCCTCCAAAAGTTGGGCTGGTTGGCGAAATTTATCTTATAAGCGATAGCTCTCTAAATTTTGATTTAGAGAAAAAACTGGGACAACAAGGGATAGAAATTCATCGGGAAATGAACCTTTCCCATCATATTAAAAAAACTGCGTTTCCCTGGATAGATTGGTTTCTTCAAAGAAAAATAATGCCTTATCTTTGTTCCACGGTTGGGGGTCATGGTAGAGACGCAATAAAAGAAATGTTAGACTGCGTTAAAAATGATTTTGACGGCGTGATTCAGCTGCTACCTTTCGGCTGTCTGCCAGAGGTTACTGTCCGACCGATTTTGACCAAAATTCATCAAGAAAGCGGCCTCCCGTTTTTATCCTTATCATTAGACGAGCAAGTAGCAGAAGCCGGAATTAATACCCGTCTTGAAGCCTTTGTTGATGTAGTTAAAAATCATTATGAAAACAAAAAACATTAGGGCTTTTTTAGGAATTGATGTTGGTTCTATTTCCACTAATTTGGTTTTAATTGACATTAATAACCAAGTTTTATCTTCTTTATATCTTCGGACTCAAGGAAACCCAATTAGGGCTGTCCAGCAAGGATTAAAAGAATTAAGAAACCAAATTCCAAAAAATACTGAAATTATCGGAGTGGGCGCTACTGGCTCGGCTCGTTATTTAGCCGGAGTAATTATCGGGGCGGACTTAATTAAAAACGAAATTACCACTCACGCCAAAGGAGCCAGTTTTTTTGTTCCTGGCGTTAGGACAGTGATTGAAATCGGGGGTCAGGACTCAAAAATTATAATTTTGGAAAATGGTGTTGTCGTTGATTTTGCAATGTCTTTGATCTGCGCAGCCGGCACAGGAGCTTTTCTTGATGCTCAAGCCAATCGCTTAAAAATTCCGATTGAGGAATTTGGCGCAATATCCTTGAAATCAGTCAAGCCAACCTATATTTCCGGGAGATGTACTGTTTTTTCAGAAAGCGATATGATTCATAAACAGCAGATCGGACATTCAATTGAAGACATTGCGGCCGGACTTTGTCATTCTTTGGTTAGAAATTATTTTTCAGCTGTAGCAAAAGGGAAAAATATTTCAGGGCCAATAGTTTTTCAAGGCGGAGTTTCTGAAAATTTAGGGATGAGAAAAGCGTTTGAGCTGGCTTTGGGTCAAAAAATTATTGTCCCGCCTCATAATACAGTAATTGGCGCTTTTGGAGCCGCTCTTTTGGTTAAGGAAAAAATGCCTGAGAAAACTAAGTTTTTAGGATTTGAAATTTCAGACAAAGACATTAAATGCGCTTCTTTTCAATGCGCTGGCTGTCCTAATCAATGCGAGGTAATAGAAACAAGAATTGACAAGAAAATAGTTTCAAGGTGGGGGGATCGCTGCGGCAAGTGGAGCGCTGTTTGACATATTAAACAAGATAGGATATAATATTATTACGATAAGTCGAATATCTTAAACTAAGGCTTCATAGTTTGTTTTAAAAATTAGCGAAGAACCTAATTAAGGCGGCTTAGAGTTAATAAAGGTCGCTTTTTAATTAGAATTAAGCAAAGAACACAATACAATGTTTAAAAAGTTTGATGAAGGTTCTCAGGGAGGAAATTTCCAACGTCAGATGTTTGATGTTTCTAATCTAAACATTAAATGCCGCGATTGCGAAACGCCAATAACCCAGTTGCCTTTTGAACCCGATCCTTCAAGATTGGATTCTATTCGCTGCCGGGACTGTCTGCGTAAATTCCGAGAACAAAGACCAAGAAGGTTTTAGGCCTTTTGGTTATATTATCAAAATGCCCGGTTGGCCGGGCATTTTGATTTGAATGCCCACCCGCAAACCGCATTGTCTTTAGCGGGGCGGTTGACAAATAATTTCTACTCGCCTATATTTAAGTTATGAATAAAATCTTTGAATATAAATTAAGGCCTAACAAAAAGCAGGTAAAATTACTGGATAGTTTACTATGGGAAACAAAATGTTTGTATAACAATGCTTTACAAGAGCTTATAGACTATTACGAAAAAACTGGTAAATATCTTAATCGTTTCACCCAAGACAAGAATTACAACAAGCAGATATATCCAAATATCCCTGCTCAATTTGTAGATACCACACTAGATAGATTACATAGAAGTTTTGCTAACTTTTTTAGAGGGTTAAAACAAGGTAAAAAGATTGGCTTTCCACGCTTTCAATCGTATAAACGATGGTCAAGTTTTGCTTTCAGGGATTATACACAAGGGAAAATCAAAGACGGCAAATGGTATATTTCAAAAACAAATGGAATTAAAGTAATTCAACACAGAGATTTTTTAGGAACACCAAAACTAACAAGGTTGGTAAAAAGAGCAGATGGTTATTATATTCAAGTTATTTGCGAAATAAAGTCAGTCAAAGTTAAAAAAACAGATAAACAGATAGGATTAGATTTGGGGTTAAGATATTTTATTGCGGATAGCAGTGGCAATAAAATTGAAGCGCCCAAGTTTTTTAGAAAAGCACAATACAAATTAGCACGAAACCAAAGACAGTTAAGTAAAAAACAAAAAGAAGGGAAGAATAGGAATAAAGTAAGACAGATTGTAGTTAAAAATCATTTAACAATTCAAAGACAAAGAAGAGGCTGGTTACATAAACTAAGCCACAAATACGCAAATGAAAATGATGTGGTAGTTGTAGAAAATTTGAATGTGGCGGGAATGGTTAGAAACCGTTATTTGAGTTTGTCAATATCAGACGCAAGCTGGGCTACTTTTTTAAGTATGCTGGAGTATAAGTTGCAAATACTCTCCAGAACGTTTATTAAAGTCAATCCTGTATATACATCGCAAAAATGTTCACAATGTGGAGCGATTGTCCAGAAGTCGCTTTCACAGAGAACACACTACTGTCCGGAGTGTTTGTATATAGGTGACAGAGATGTCAATGCGGCAAAAAATATCTTAAAATTAGGGCAGGTTCTGCCCTTTGGCGAGGATACTGCAATAGCAGGTCTTACGACCCAAGAAGCCAATAGGTCTTTAGGAGTGTGAGATTCGAATCCACATCAGATTGAGAAGCTTACACTCCTAGCCTAGTGGTAGTTCACTTGAATGAAACTATGTTAGAATAAAAACATGTTAATTTTTTGGATTTTAATTTTCATTTTAAGTTTAGCGGTTTTAGTAAAATCAGCTGATTGGCTTGTCAATAGCGCCGAGAAAATTGGATTAGCTCTTAAGATTTCTCCTTTTATTATTGGCGTAACAATAGTCGCTATTGGCACTTCTTTTCCAGAGTTGATTACATCGCTTGTCGCTGTTTTCAAGGACGCCACTGAAATTGTAGTTGCTAATGTGGTGGGTTCCAATATTGCCAACATTCTTTTGATTGTCGGCCTTTCGTCTATAGTTGCCCGAACTCTTATTGTAAGGAAATCTTTGATTGACTTAGACGCTCCTCTTTTGGCGGCGTCAACAGCACTTTTTGTTTTTATTATGTGGGACAGAAAGATTGTTGCCTGGGAAGGAGCTTTGCTTCTTTGCGCTTTTGTTATTTATCTCTTATATACAATTTTCAACAGAGGAGAAGAAAACAAGCCAAAAGAAAAAGGAGTTTTTCGAGTAACCCCCGAAGAAATGGTTGAAATTTTGCCGTCTCATGTTGAAAGAAGGAAGAAAATGGATTCAAAAAAACAGGCAGTTCTTGGACCTAAAATTGGCTCAAGAGTTCTCTTTTTTTTAGTTCTCGGAATAGTTGGTTTGACTATAAGCGCCTATTTTACCATTGAATCAGTAATCATGCTGGCTGGTTTTCTCGGGGTTCCTACTTCTCTTATTGCCATTATTGCTGTTGCCATTGGCACTTCTTTGCCGGAATTGATAGTTTCTGTAGGGGCTGCCTGGGCAAAAAAATACGAAATTGCCCTGGGAAATGTTCTTGGTTCAAATATCTTTAATGTTTTAATGGTAGTCGGAATTCCAAGCTTAATTCGTCCTTTAATTGTGGACAACCTGACTTTTACCATTGGACTTCCGTTTTTAGTGGTAGCGACTCTGCTTTTTGTTATTTCCGGGATATCCAGAAGGATTCATATCTGGGAAGGAATGATGTATCTTCTGATTTATCTTTTATTTGTGGTTAAGCTTTTAATGTTTTAACGTATGCTTTATGTAATCGGTCATAAAAATACAGATACTGATTCAATTGTTTCCGCTATTGCCTATGCTTATTTTTTGAGAAAACAAGGACGGGAAGCAAAAGCCCTAAGGCCTGGTCCGATTAATCCGGAGACCAAATTTGTTTTAGAAAAATTCAGTTTTGTTGAACCGGACTTAATTAAAGATGTTTCAGGAACTAAATTGATTTTAGTTGACCACAACGAAAAAGAGCATAGACCTGATGGCGACTTTGAAATTTTAGAAATTTGGGACCATCATCGTTTTAATTTTTCTTATCCGTCAGCGATTTTTATTCATTGCGAAGCAGTTGGGTCAACAGCGACAATTTTGGCTAAAGAATTTTTTAAGAAAAATTTAGAAATTCCAAGAAACCTGGCTGGTCTTTTGATTTCCGCAATTTTATCAGATACGATTATTTTTAAGTGTCCGACAACAACCATTCTTGATAAAGAGATTGCTCAAAAATTAAATGAAAACTTAAAACTTGACCTCGTTCTTTTCGGCAAAGAAATAAAGAAAGCCGGAATGGATTTTGACGCTCCGATTAAAGATTTAATCCAACGCGATTTTAAGGAGTATTTTTTTTCCGGCCGCAAAACAGGAATTAGCCAAATTCAAGTCCTTGAAATTGACGAATTTCTTAGAAAAAATAAAAAACAAGAAATTATTAAGAGTATGGAGGAAATTAAAAAAATGAAAAAATACGATTTAATAGTTCTTATTTTAACGGATATTTTCAAGCAAGGCAGCGAAATTTTTTGTTCTGAACAGGAAGAAAAAATAGAAAGAGCGTTTGAGGGGAAATTTAAAAATAATTCTTTCTGGGTTAGCGGTTTAATGTCAAGAAAAAAACAAATTGTTCCTCTTTTTGAGAAAATTTTTGAACAAAAGGAAACTGTGGAAAACTCCCTTTAGAGAGCTTGACAAGTGCGTTGGCAATGATAGAATTCAAAGCATTAGGGTTAATTAAAAATGACCAGAGAAAGCAAAAAGAAAAACAATTATCACAAAATTGCCATTGTCTCAAAACAAATTAATGGCGTTTTAGGAATTCTTTTTGAAAAAACGATTTGCTGAAAGGGTTGAAAAAAATATTTATCTTTTTTATATCAACCCCTTAGCCACAGGGGTTTTCGCACAAATATGGCAGAAGAAAGAGTTTTTTATTTAACTAAAAAGGGATTAGAAAAAACAAAAAAGGAGTATAACAGCCTTAAAGAATTTAAGCTTGCTAAAACAAAGGGGGAATTGCCCGAGCTTTTGCATTCTGAAGACATAAACCCTGAATACCTTGCTTTTCAGGAGGACTTAAATTTTCTGGAATCTAGATTAATGGATATTGAGAATACCCTTAAAAATGTTGAATTGATTAAAATTCCCTCTAAGTCAAAACAAGATATTATCAATTTAGGAGCAACTGTTGTAATTGAAGCTGACAAACAGCTTGACGAATTCACTATTTTAGGCACATTAGAAGCCAACCCTTCCCTGGGTATAATTTCTAATGAATCGATAGTAGGTAAAGCTCTTTTGGGACATAAGGTTGGAGACGTAGTCACGGTCCAATCTGTGGTCAAGACAACTTATAAAATAAAAAAAATAGAGTATAAAAGAGTCTAGCCAAATTATGCCCCGCGCCAGCCGCGAATACGTTCGCGGCAGGGCGGGGTCTTTTTATTTTTTTGAAATTGTGTTAAATTGAATATACATATATATACATATATGAAAGAACTTGTTGATTTTTTTATTGAGATTGGGAAATTAAAAAGAATGCCGAGGAGGGGCTGGGTGATAAATAGAATAAAAAATCCCGAAAGCATTGCCGACCATATTTTCCGAACATCGGTAATGGTTTGGATTTTAGGTGAAAAAAAGGGACTGAACAGAGAAAAACTTCTTAAAATAATTTTGATTCACGACCTTTGCGAAGTTTATGCCGGAGATATAACTCCTTATGATAGAATTCTTCCGAAAAATAAAAAGAAATTAGCGGAACTAATGAGGACATGGCCAAGATTTTCAAAAAGCCAAAAAGAAAAAACAGAACAAGAAAAATATAAAAAAGAATGGAAAGCGTTGTTAAAGCTTACTAAAAATTTGGCGCCAAAATTAAAAAAAGAAATTAAAAATCTCTGGCTGGATTACAGAAAAGGATTGAGCAAAGAGGGAAGGTTTGCCCGTCAGGCAGACAAGATGGAAAATCTCTTACAGGCTTTAGAGTATTGGAAGAAACATAAAAAACCTCCTCTTATGCCTTGGTGGTGGTGGGCAAGAGAATATTTTGACGACCCGGTTTTGCTTGAATTTATGGAATGTCTTGATAAAAAATTTCTCTCATCAAAAAAGAGGAAATATCTGACAAGTTTTAAGAATAATAGCAAAAAAACGCAAAATAAAGGTCAAAAAAATGCTAATTAATAAATTTTTGATATTCCCTTTAGGGGAAATAAACCCTCCTTCTTTATAGAGCTTTGGGCAAGAAGACCACTGAATTCATTCAGTGGTCTTCACGATATATGGAAAATCTTCTTAATTTTTTAATTGAAGTTGGTAAGTTAAAAGGAAAAGAGAGAAGGGGCTGGCAAGTTCACGGGATAAGGAATTCAGAAACTACAGCAGAGCATATTTTTCGAATGGCGATTATTGCCTGGACATTGGGCAGAAACAGGAAATTGAATATGGAAAGAGCAATTAAGATGGCTTTAGTTCATGATTTATGCGAAGTCTATTCTCCGGATATAACTCCCTATGACCCTCTTCTGCCTAAAGATAAAAAGAAGATAATAGAGGTTCTTAAACATTGGCCAAAATTTACCCCCGCTCTAAAAATAAAAAGACACCAAGACAAATACAAAATAGAGAATAAAGCTTTAGATAAGCTTATTTTTAAATTGCCCCCGGGATTAAAAGCTGAAATAAAAAATCTTTGGCTTGATTTTGAAAAAGGATTAACCAAAGAAGGAAGGTTTGTTAAACAGGTGGATAAAGTTGAGAACATCTTGCAAGGTTTAGAATATTGGAAAAAACACGGGAAAATCCAGCGCAGGCTTTGGATGAGATGGGCTAAGGAAAATTTGGACGACCCGGTTTTAGTTGAATTTATGAAAGTTTTAGAGAAAAATTTTCAGCGAAACCGTTAGTAATCCTTGACAAACTATTTTGTTTTGCTAAATTAAAACTAGCCTGGAATGATATTTAATTTTGTCTGTTGGAAAACAGACATTTTTAATTTATTTCTTTTTACATTTTGAATTTTAAGTTATTATTATGGATCTAAAAAATTTTACATCAGCTATTGCCCAAATTGCCGAAGAAAAAGGAATTTCTTCAGACAAGGTTTTGGAAACCGTTGAAATTGCTTTTGCTGCTGCTTATAAAAAAGATTACGGCCGAAAAGGCCAGATTATTAAAGCTAAACTTGACCCGAAAACAGGTGAAGTTAAATTTTGGCAAATAAAATTAGTAGTAGATAAAGACGGGGTCTATTTTGAAGAAGAAACAGAAAAAGCAAAAGCAAAAAACAAGAAAAAGGATGAAGATAAAAAATGTCTTGAATTTGACAAGGAAAAAGTTCGCTTTAATCCGGAAAAGCATATTATGCTTGAGCAAGCTAAAAAATCAAAACCAAAGATAAAAGCTGGTCAGGAAATAAAAACAGCCTTAGCCGTCCGAGAAGATTATGGCAGAATAGCTGCCCAGACCGCCAAACAAGTAATTATCCAGCAAATAAGAAAGGCTGAGAAAGATAGTATTTTCAGCGAATACAAGGCAAAGGAAGGAGAAATAGTTTCCGGCATTGTTCAGAGAGTTGACAATAATAATGTCTTTTTAGATATTGGTAAAACCTTAGGCATTTTATTAAAAGAAGAACAGGCGCCAGGAGAGTTTTATCGGCCGGGTCAGCGGTTTAAGGTTTATATTTTAAGGACAGAAGAAACCTCTAAGGGACCAGCTGTTTTTTTATCTCGGGCTTATCCCAAAATAATTTCCAAGCTTTTTGAATTAGAAGTGCCGGAAATCGCTTCGGGTCAGGTTCAAATAAAATCTTTAGCCCGGGAGCCTGGTTTTCGTTCCAAAATCGCTGTTTTTGCTAATGATGAGAAAATAGACCCAATCGGCAGTCTGGTTGGCCAAAAAGGAACCAGGGTGGTAGCGGTTATTAATGAGTTAGGCGGAGAAAAAATTGACATTATTGAATGGTCTGACCAGCCAGAGAAATTGATTGCTAATTCTTTGGCGCCGGCCAAAGTTTTAGAAGTAAAGATTTTGCCCAAAAACAGAGCGCTTTGTTTTGTGGCTGAAGATCAGCTTTCTTTGGCTATTGGAAAAGAGGGTCAAAATGTCAGATTGGCGGCAAAATTAACCGGCTGGAAAATAGATGTTAGAAAAATAGAGAGCAACCAGGAAGATAAGAGCGAACAAGGCGACAAACCGCGTAAACCAAAAAAGAAAAAACCAGCATGAAAATCAATATTCAAAAACTGCCAAAATCAGAAATAGAACTTAAAATTGAAATTCCGGTTTTGGAATTTCAAGATTTTATTGAAAGAGCTGTTTTGGATTCAGGACAGAGCCTTGAGTTTCCGGGATTTCGCAAAGGAAAAGCGCCAAAGGAAATAATTGAAAGAGAGGTTGGAAGGGATAAAATTTTAAAAATGGCTTCAGAAGCGGCGATAAAAACCAATTATCTTAAAGCAATCAAAGAAAATAAAATTGAAGCGATTGGCCAGCCAGAGATTACTCTTCTTAAACTGGCGCAAGGCAATCCCTTAGAATTTAAAGCTAAGGTAGCGATTCTTCCTGACATTTACTTGTCGGATTACAGGCAAATTGGTTCTAAAGTAAAAAAACAAAAAAATATTATAATAACCGATGACGAGCTTGCCAGGATAAAGAAGGAAAAAGAAAAAATTGAAAGCCAAAGAGTTTGTCAGGAAATTTTAGATAAAATAGGGGAAAATTTAGAAGTTGAACTCCCGGAAGTTTTGATAGAAGCGGAAAAAAAGCGAATGTTGGAAGACTTGAAGTTTCAGGTTTTCCAAATACTTCAGTTTAAAAATTTTGAAGATTATTTGGCTAAAATAAACAAAACAGAAAAAGAGATAATAGATTCTTTTTTGCCAGAGGTTGAAAAAAGGATTAAAAATTCTTTAATTCTGAAAGAAATTGGAAAAAAAGAAAAGATTGAAGTTTCTGAAAGCGAAATTGATGATGAGGTAAATAAAATTTTAGAAAACCCTTCTCAAAAAAACACTCCTCAAACAGATATTGACATAGAAAGGTTAAAAAACTATACTAAAGAAGTAATTAAAAGCGAGAAGGTCTTTAAGTTTTTAGAGAGCTTGGCTCAATAATAACTTTCAAGTAATGAATCTTATACCTACTGTAATAGAAAAAAACCAATACGGAGAGCGCGCCTATGACATCTATTCCCGTCTTTTGAAAGACAGAATTATTTTTTTGGCAGGACCGATTACTGACCCGGTCGCCAATTCCGTGATTGCTCAAATGCTGTTTTTGGCTTCTAAGGGGCCGGATAAAGATATTCAACTTTACATCAATAGCCCAGGGGGGGTGGTGACAGCTGGTATGGCAATTTATGACACAATGCAGTATGTTAAATGTCCTATTTCCACGGTTTGTATTGGCATTGCCGGTTCAATGGGCGCTACTCTCTTAGCGGCCGGGGCTAAAGGAAAACGTTTTGCCCTGCCCAATGCTGAAATTTTACTTCATCAGGTGGCTGGCGGCGTAACCGGTCAAGCAGTGGAAATTGAGATTACAGCCAAGCAAATCATTAAAATAAAAGAAAAACTCAATAAAATTTTAGCCAAACACACTGGCCAGCTCTTGGAAAAAGTGGAAAAAGACACTGACCGCGATTTTTATTTATCAGCCCAAGAAGCAAAAGAATACGGCATTATTGACGAAGTGATTGGCTAAAAAAAGGAGCATTTGAAACTTCTAAATTAAAACAAAAAATTATGTCGCAAAAAAATAAAATTCTAAATGTCATGAAATTGAACCAGGGTTTGAGAAATTTTTGGAAAACAGGGCTTGACATAAAAGATTGGTTGACATAGAATAAGAATAGAGTTAAGAGATTGATTTCTAAGAAGATGAAAAAAATTAAATATCTATTGATTTTTTTAATAATTTTTGGTTTTTTAGGAATGAGCCAAATAGTTTTTGATTTTTATAAAAGCTCTTTGGTTATAGCTGGAGCGGTACCTAATGTTGCTGGCTGGGCTTGGTCAGGAAATATCGGCTGGATTAGTTTTAGAGGAATAAATTACGGGGTTCATATTTGTACCGGGGATGCTGATACTCTATGCGGCCACTTACCCATTCCCAGGAGAGGGAGATTAGTTGGTTATGCCTGGTCTTCAAATATTGGCTGGATTCATTTTGATCCAGCAGGCCCTTTTCCAACCGGGGTTGGAACAACAGCTACTTCCAGTAGAGTTGATTTAGCTACTGGCAATGTTTCTGGCTGGGCAAGGGCTGAAAGAGCAATAACACCCGAAGGCCAGACACTTGGCGGTTGGGATGGCTGGATAAGTATGAGAGGAAGAGAAACAGGAACCAATACAGAATACGGAGTTTGGTTAGAAACTGTGCCTGCGCCTGCTCCTAATGAATTTCGCGGCTGGGCCTGGGGCGATGATGTGGTTGGCTGGATTAGTTTCAATGATAAAGAATCTCTGCCTGCTGGCCCTATTGACCATCAAGTGACAACTACTTTTAGACTTAATCAACCCCCTACAGCAATAAACCTTTCAAAGGATCCCCATAACCCAATTGAGTATTGCGGGAGGACTGGTTATCCCCCGGTTCGGGTCAGGTGGGAATTTAGTGATCCTGATATTGGTCCTCCTAAAGATTTCCAATCAGCTTTTCGAGTTCAAATAGCTACTAATACTGCTTTTAGCCCCTTTGTTGTAGATACCGGGAAAACAGCTGGGGGATCTCCAAACTTACTCGTAGTGCCCCCACCCCTAGAAAGACGGCTTGCTTTTAATACTCTTTATTATTGGCGAGTAAAAGTTTGGGATAATCATGGTTTAGCGTCTGAATGGGTAACTGGACCTTCTTTTTCTACTGTTGCTCATCCATTTCCAGACCAGGATCCTCCAGGTGCGACACCCCCAAACCCCCGTAATTTTATCTGGTCGCCTGATCCACCGGCTGTTGGAGAGGTAGTCCAATTTACTGACAGATCTGTTTGTTTTGCTGCTGGGAGCGCCACAACAACTTGCAGTAGTTGGAGATGGGATTTTGATTTTGCTATCCCACATGACGGCATATGGGACAGGACAAATGTTCAACATGCAACCCATGTTTTTACTGGTCATGTAAAACATACTGTTAAACTACAAGTTGAAGATCATAGCGGATTTGTCTGTTCTATTACCAGGGAATTGACACCTACTTTGCCTTTGCCGATTTGGAGAGAAGTTCCGCCATTTATGTGGCTGCCTTTAGAGATTCCGTTTATGGCGATTATTATTGAAACATTTAAAGAGATTTTTCCTTTCAGAAAAGGAGATATAATAAGCAACTTCCTTGTTATGGGATCTGGGAGCGTGGGCTTGAACCCACATTAGTTGAGTTTATGTAATTCGTTTTTTGAAAAAGATGTTTATTAAAGAACCCTAGCTCTTTGGAGCCAGGGTTTTGACATTTTTGACAACTTTTGCTATCCTGAAACAGGCGCTAGAAATAAATGTTAATTATTAATAATGTTAATTGCTAGTCTAAAATTGTATTATGGATTTGTTTATTCTGTTGATGGCAGGGATAATAGTCTTGGTTTTTGGAATAGTTTTCGGTTATTATGCCCGGCAATCAATTGCTCAAAAGCAAGCTGGCACCGTAGAGGCCAGGATTAAAAAAAAGGTTTTAAAAGCAAAGCAAGATTCTGAAACGATTATAAGCAATGCCCAGCAGAAAGCTGAAGGAATTTTGGCAGTAGGTAAAAAAGAAACAGATGGCCGACGTTATGAATTATTTAAAACCGAGCAGATTTTATTAAAAAGAGAAAATTTCTTAAATCAAAAAGTTTCTGTTTTTGAAGATGACCAAAAAGAATTTCAAAAAAGAATAGAAAGGGTTAGCAAAAAAGAACAAGACTTGGAAAAATTAAGGGAGGAGTCTTTGAAAAATCTGGAAAGGGTTTCCAATCTTTCCAAGGAAGAAGCCAAAAAAGAACTGGTTCAGAACTTAGAAAAAATATATCAGCAAGAAATTTTAGAAAGAATCAGGAAAATGGAGAGAGAGGGCTGGGAAAAATACGAAAGAGAGGCTAAAAAATTTTTAGCAACCGCTATTCAAAAGTACAGCTTAAGTCAAACGCAAGAAATAAGCACCAGTTCAGTTGCTTTGCCTTCTGACGAAATCAAGGGCAAAATTATTGGCAAAGAAGGAAGAAATATCAGGGCTTTAGAAAAATTAACCGGCGTTGAAATAATAATAGACGAGACCCCGGAAACAGTTATTCTTTCCTGTTTCAGTCCTATTCGGCGCCAGGTCGCTAAAATTGCTTTAGAGAAGCTAATCAAAGACGGAAGAATTCAGCCAGCCAGGATTGAGGAGCAAGTTAAATCAGCGGAAAACGAAGTTATAAAGCAGACCCAGGAGGCTGGAGAGGCCGCGGTTTTTGATATTGGGATTATTGGTTTTGACCCTAAATTAATCCAGTTATTGGGACGGCTAAGATTTAGAACAAGTTATGGCCAAAATGTTTTAACTCATTCAATTGAAGTTGCTTATTTAGCTTCAGCTTTAGCTTCAGAGATGGGGGCTGATGCGTTGGTTTGCAAAAAAGCCGGGCTAATGCACGATATTGGCAAAGCGGTTGATCACCAGGTAGAAGGAACCCATGTTGATATTGGAATTAAAATTCTAGAAAAGTTCGGCATAGAAAAAGAAATAATTTCCGCGATGAAATCTCATCATGAAGAATATCCGGCTGAGACCATTGAAGCGCTTTTAATTCAGACAGCTGACCAAATTTCCGGAGCTCGGCCCGGGGCGAGAAAAGACACGCTGGAAAATTATTTGAAAAGATTAAAAGATCTGGAAAATATTGCCTTGAGATTTCCCGGAGTAGAAAAGTCTTGGGCATTGCAGGCCGGTCGGGAAGTCCGAGTTTTTGTTAAACCGGAAGAGATTAACGATTTAGAAGCCAGGAATTTAGCGAGAGCGATTGCCAATCAGATTCAGGAAGAATTAAGATATCCAGGAGAGATAAAAGTTAATGTTATCAGGGAAACAAGAGTAATTGAATACGCAAAATAGCAGGGTTTTGCATTGAGTATATTTACAACCACGCTCGAACTTATTTTATCAAAAATTCTTGAAAATTGCCAAAGTTTTTGTTTTGATAAAGTAGCCCCGCCCTTGGGAGGCTGGGACATAATTATTGTTAATCATCTTATTAAATTTATGTTAAATCCAAGAAGAAAAATCTTTATTGGTGTTGCTTGGCCGTATGTAAATGATTTATTTCATATCGGTAATCTTGCTGGAGCTTATTTACCTCCAGATATCTTTGCTCGTTTTCACAAACTTTCTGGAAACGAGGTATTAATGGTTTCTGGTTCTGATTTTCATGGTACACCCATTACTATTCGAGCCTCTCAAGAAAGGGTTAAACCCGAAGCGATTGCTATGAAATTCCATAAGCTTAATCAAGAGTATTTAAAGAAATTCCGAATAGAATATACTATCTATACCTCAACCCATACCAATATTCATAAAAAAACCGTTCAGGATATGTTTTTACGACTAATGAAAGGGGGTTATATTAAAATTCTTAAGACGAAACAACTTTATTCAGAAAAATCACAAAAATTTCTTCAAGATAGATACATTAAAGGAGGGTGTCCTTATTGTTACTCGGAAGAGGCACGCGGGGACCAGTGTGAAGCTTGTGGAAGAGTACTTGAGCCCCTAGAACTTATTAATCCAATTTCTAAAATTGATAAAAGTAGTTTAACAATAAAACCTACTGAGAATTATTTTTTTGACCTTGAGAAGCTTCAAAAACCTATTGAAAAATGGTTAATTTCTAGAAAAGAGATGCGAGAGTGGGTAAAAAAAGAAGCCTTAGGATGGATTAAAGAGGGACTGACGGAAAGAGCGATTACTCGAGACATGGACTATGGGGTTCCTTTGCCAACTAAATATATTTCAAGAGACCAAAAAATAGAAAATATTAAAAATAAAGTATTTTATGTTTGGTTTGAGGCTGTAATCGGATATCTTTCTGCGGCAATTGAATATTCCCAGCGTATAAAACTCCCAGATTATTGGAAAGAATTTTTTTATAGCCCAGATGGCGAAACTTTTTATTTTGTTGGTCAGGATAATTTAGTTTTCCATACTATTAACTGGCCAGCTCAATTAATCGCCTATGATAAAAAAATTAATTTGCCCAAAAATGTTTTTGTTAATAAATTTTTGTTGCTAGAAGGAAGAAAAATGAGCAAAAGTCGTCACTGGTACATAAATACTCAACATTTATTAGAAAATTATCCGGTAGATAGCATCAGATTTTATTTAGCATTTAATATGCCGGAACAAAAAGAGTTAGATTTTCGATGGAATGATTTTATCGAAACTAATAATAATATATTGGTAGCTACTATTGGCAATTTTATCCATCGCGTAATTACATTTACCGTTAAGAGCTTTGGTTTTAACTTAAGATTTACCAAAAGTGCTTTCGATAAAGAGGTTATTAAAAACATTGAGGGAACTTTTCGAGATTCATCTTCTTGTCTAGAGCAAGGAAGATTTAAGGAAGCACTGAAAAAAATTATAGATTTGGTTTCTTTTGGAAATCAATATGTAGATAAATATAAAATCTGGGAAATTAATGCTCAAAATAAAGAAAAAATTAAAGCCGTAATCCAGAACAACATTGCTATTATTGATGCACTAAGAATTCTTCTTTATCCCTTTATGCCAGATAGTGCAGAATCTCTAAACACATTACTTGGATATCCTCGTAGTACACCCTTAATAAAGGGAGTAAATAATTGGAAATTTAAACTACCCCGTGAAGAAATAAAATTTCCCCAAAAAATGGGGCCACTTTTCCGCAAGTTTGATAAAAAACGTGTAGCAGTCGAGTCAGAAATATTGGGACGTGGTAATACTATTTAAAAATTAGCTGAAATTTTTAATAACTTCATCATCTATATTAATTAACTTTCCCCCCTCGTAGTGATTAATTTGTAAAGAAATAAATTTAGGACTGTTAAATATGGTTTTAGCTCTTAACATTTGTTCAAATTTATCATCTAAAAATAGGAGAGTGGAAAAATAAACTACGATCTTAGATTATGATTAATTTTATTACAAGCATTTATATGATAAAATCCGAAAGTTTGATTCTGGAGCGGGTGAGGGGAATCGAACCCCTGGCGCCAGTTTGGAAAACTGGGGTATTACCACTATACGACACCCGCACAGTATTCTTTGATCTCTATGAGATTGGTCGGGGTGCCGAGATTCGAACTCGGGCCAAACGCTCCCAAAGCGCTTATGCTGCCATTACACCACACCCCGCTTTTTTAATTATATCATAGTTATCGTATCATCCAAAGGAATGAGCTTTAAAAAATTTTTACGGGCTGGTATTGCGCTTACAAAACAAAAAAACCTTTGGTATAATTGCCCCCTTGACCTGTTTTTTAATTTTGCTATATTAAATAATATCTTTGGAATCTGAAAATTGACAGAAAATTTGACAGAGTTTTTAGTTATGCTATAATATATTTTCACAATTTTATTTTTTAGAATATGTTGGTGAATAAAGAATTTTCAATCCAGCTTACAACTAATCTTTATCGGCTAACCTTGTTTTTTCCGAAAAAAGAACCTTTAAGGTATAAAATGCGGGAATTAGCCGATGATATTTTAGTGGTTTTGATAAGGAGCAATCCCAAGCTTGCCCCTGAAAACGAAAAAGACTTTGAGGTTCTTAATAGTTTTTTTGAGGTGGCTAAAATTCAAAACTGGGTTAATCCTTACGATGTTTTATATGTTCAACAGGAATATTCTAAACTAAAACAAGAATTAAAGAATTCCGAGCTGCAAAAAAAGAGTGGAACCCTTGAAAGGGGTTTTTCTGTTTCCGGGAAAAACCATCAAGAGACATTGCCGCGCGTGATATCAAAGAGGCAAAAAAAGATTTTACAGGCATTAAAGGAAATTGACACTCTCCATGACTAAAGTCAGAAGATTCTCGCTTCAACGAATAAGGTTGTATTCTCAGCGAAGGGATAATGTTCAGCCTTAGACATCTCCAATGAGAGCACGCACTGAACTTTGCCCAGCCCTGTTAGAAATACTCTTGCGACTTTACACGCAACAGAGAATTGATGTTGCGAGAAATTCCAGTCGGTATAACCGCTTTGAAAGTCTACCTATATTTATTTTATCAAAACACTTAAAGAAATCAAGCCGATTCATCTCCACGACTAAAATCAACGGAGCTTTCTCGGCTAAAAAAGGTAAAATGTCCTATCTCTTAAACCGCAATTGGCTATCGGTGGCTGTCGGGGTTTGACCCCGACAGCATGTATACGCAATTATGCCTGATTTTAAAAAAAAATTTAGCAGAATTTTTGACCAACATATTAACAAGATATATCGTTTTGTTTATTTGAAGGTGAATTCTCAAGAAATTGCCCAGGACATAACTTCAGAGGTTTTTTTGCGAGGATGGCAAGCATTCAAAAAAGCTTACAATCCTTGTCCTATGCCCCAGAACAAAATTAAAAACATTTCCGCTTTTTTATACCAAATTGCCCGCAATTTAGTGATTGATCATTATCGGGAGAAACAGAAAAAACAGACTGTTTCAATTGAAAATATGGAAATTGTTGACCCCGGCATAGGATTAGAAGAAAAAGCAGCTATTGATTCAGATATTGAGCAAATCAGAAAAGGACTATTAAGATTAAAGCAGGACTATCAAGATGTCATTATTTGGCATTATTTAGATGATTTGTCTGTTTCAGAAATAGCTAAAATATTAAATAAACCAGAAACAACAGTAAGAGTAATGATTCATCGCGGCTTAAAACATCTGCGCGCTCTGATTCAGACAGAATAGAGCTATTAAAGAAGAAAAATATATATAAAAAAATATCTTAAAATTAGGGCAGGTTCTGCCCTTTAGCGAGGATACTGCAATAGCAGGTCTTACGACCCGAGAAGCCAATAGGTCTTTAGCCTAGTGGTAGTTCATATTTGGATAATGAATTAAAATAAAGTATCTATGCTTAAAAAAATAATTATTTTTGCTTTAATAATTGTTGTATTTTTAGGGCCATCTGATGCACTGGTAGAGCAGAAATCTTTAGAATATAGGGCATTGCAATTCTTTGATTTATCTCAAGACATTACTTATTCTCAAATGCAAAAAATATTGTCTTTGCCGGGAAACAGAGAATTTATTGAAACAGAAGTAAAACAATATGAATTTGGAAAAAATTGGCACAAACCCATTCCTGTTCCTGAAATAAATGCAGAACAAAATAGCGAACACTCGCAAATAGAGCATCCTTTAGAAAAAACTCCTGGTGTGTGGGAAAGCATAAGAAAATTGGCAGAAAATATTTCTGGGAGAATAGAAAAATTTTTTAACAGGATATTTCAAAGGGTCTGGGACGGGATTCAAGCAATCAATCCCTTTGAATCAAATGCGATTCTAGAAGTAGAACAAGCAGAAGAAATAGAAGAGGCAGAAATAACAGAACAGGAGCCAGGAACAACGGATATGCCAGAGCCAAACATGGCAATAGAGCAAGAACAAGAACCACAGCCAAGAATGTCTTTGGCTGAAATTCAGGAAATGTTAGATGATATTGCTGAAAGAATTGATTCTCTTAGCCAAAGAGTAGATGAGATTGTGAAAGTAAGGCAGGAGTTTATTAAAGACAAGGAAATTAAAGAGCAAGAACTTGACGAACAAAAGGAAATTGAAGAAGATGCAGACGAAGAATTAGCTGAAGAAGAAGATAAAGAAGAAGAAAAGGAAGAAGAAGATAAAGATAAAAAAGATGAAGACAAGATAGCCTATAATCCCTGCGTAGATGGAAGGAGAGTTAATATTAATACTGCCTCGTTTGAACATTTAGATTTTTTGAAAGGAATTGGAAAAGTTAGGGCTCAAAGAATAATAGATAATCGCCCCTTTGATTCATTAGACGACCTTATTAGGGTTAGAGGCATTGGCTTTAGAGTTCTGCAAGATATTAAAGATCAGGGATGCGCTTATGTTATTAAAACTCCTGTTTTTGTTGGCAGAGGAGGAGGCGGCGCGCCAGCGCCAGCGCCAGCGCCAGCGCCAGCGCCAGCGCCAGCGCCAAAAATTCTAATTTCAGAAATTCAAATTTTACCGATCGAACAAAGGTTTATTGAACTTTACAATCCCAATGATGAGGAAATTAATCTAACTGGCTGGTATATTCAAAGAAAAACAGAAACCGGACGTTTCTGGCATTCTCTTGTCCCTTCAGCCGAATTTGAAGGAAAGACAATTCAACCCAAAAGCCATTTTCTGATTGCCAGAACTCTTGAAACCGCTGATACTTCTCAAACCCCTGATATTGTTTTGCCTGGTTTAACCTTAACAGAAAACAATTCCTTGGTTTTAAGAAATCCAAATCAAGAAATAGTTGACAAAATTGGCTGGGGCAAGCCGCAACATTTTGAAACCGCTCCGGCTGAAAATCCTGTTTCTGGAGAAAGCATGGGAAGAAAATGGGACGAAAACAATCAAGCTTACCAAGACACAGGCAATAATCAAAATGATTTTGAGCTTCAGCCTCCAACCCCTGGAAAGCAGAACCAAAGCCCTGTGATAGAAGAAATACCGCTGAAAAAAGACGAGACAGTCTATAATCCTTGCGCAGATGGAAGGAGAGTTAATATTAATACTGCCTCGTTTGAACATTTAGATTTTTTGAAAGGAATTGGAAAAGTTAGGGCTCAAAGAATAATAGATAATCGCCCCTTTGATTCATTAGACGACCTTATTAGGGTTAGAGGCATTGGCTTTAGAGTTCTGCAAGATATTAAAGATCAGGGATGCGCTTATGTTAAAGTTGTCAGAAGAAGAAGAG
>JAHXGL010000003.1 GCA_019923655.1 Candidatus Nealsoniibacteriota bacterium | reverse complement strand
AAATAAAATGCGGTGCGCCAGCTTCGCTGGCACGAAAAATTGCGGCGGCGGCGGCGGAAAAGCCCTCCTTCGCCTTTCGGCTACGGACGGGCAAGCGAGGGCGGGCCCCGAAGGAGAAACTTCGTTTCCCTACGGGGTAAACAAAAATTCTTGCTTTTTGCTTGCCCCGTAGCAAGCCGAAGGCTTTGCTATGGGGCCCGCCCGAGCGGAAATTATCAAAAGTCAGCGTCCGGATTTTCTTTGAAAAAAGTTCGGATTTTGTTCAGGACAGACAGCATACAAAAAAATCGCCAAAGCCCTCGGCGTTGGAGTAGATGATTTAATAAAATCTTAATTAAAGAAACTGTTTCTATTGGCTCTCTAAATGCGAATCTAGTTCACCCAAGAGAAGTATTTGAGCCAGCAGTTAATATTTAGCCGCTCAAATAGTTTTGGCGCATAATCACCCATCAGGCGATCCCGAACCATCGGAAGACGATTTGGTGATTACTAAAAAATTAGTTGAGTCCGGCAAGATTTTAGGCATAGAAGTATTTGACCACATTATTGTAGCTAAAGATAATTTTTTTAGTTTCAAAAATAAGGGATTAATATCATATACATGAAAAAACAGGAATTATCAAAGGGCAAAATTGTAATTTATAAGTCCAAAGAGGGACCGAAGTTAGATGTTCGTTTGGAGGAGGATACTGTTTGGTTAATGCAAAAACAGATAGCCATTTTGTTTGATACCCAAAGACCGGCAATAACTAAACACCTTAATAATATTTTCAAATCAGGAGAATTAAACAAAAATTCAGTTAGTTCCATTTTGGAACATACTGCCGCAGATGGTAAAGTTTATAAAACGCAATTTTATAATTTAGATGCCGTTATTTCCGTTGGTTATCGGGTAAATTCCAAGCGGGCTACTCAGTTCCGCATCTGGGCAACAAAAACGTTAAAAAATCATTTAGTTAAGGGTTATACCATAAATGAAAAACGGCTTTTACAGGCAAAAAATCAATTAAAAGAATTACAAGGCGCTGTTTCTTTTCTGCAAGAAAAGACAAAACATAAATTACTTGCCGGACAGGAACAGGAAATTTTAAGTTTGCTCGCCAACTACTCTAAAACGCTTTCTATTTTAGGACAGTATGACAAAGGAAAATTGCCGCTGATTAAAAAAACAAAAGGGAAATTTGTCTTAGTTTATGAAGATGCCAAGCAAATAGTTCAGAAAATAAAGACCGACCTGATTGACAAAAAAGAGGCTAGTAGTTTGTTTGGACAAGAAAGCGAAGAAAAATTTAAAGCCATTTTAGGAAACATTTATCAAACATTTGACAGAAAAGAGGTTTATTCTTCACTGGAAGAAAAAGCCGCCCATCTTTTGTATTTTGTGATTAAGGACCATCCATTTGTTGACGGCAATAAGCGAACCGCCTCTTTTTTATTTATTTATTTTTTGGACCGCAACAATTTTCTTTATAGAAAAACCGGAGAAAAGAAAATAAATGACAATGCCTTAACTGCGCTTGCGCTTTTAATTGCCGTAAGCGACCCGAAAGATAAAAATATCTTGATAAAAATTATCACTAATCTTCTAACTTAAATTATGGCGATAGATAAACAATTAGAAGTTGAAAAATTAAAAAGCGAAGTTGAGCGTCTAAAAAAGGAGTTGAAGAATTTGACCAAAATTGAAACCGGCGCAACGCCTGACCCTCGCATTGAAACCCTGAAGAAAATCGCCCAAGGGCTAAATGTGAACGTTGATGATTTAATAAAGTAAATAAAATATGCAAAATAAAATTAGTAAAAGGACTGGCACAAAAGGAAAATCAGCGATTGATATGGCGGAGGAAATAAAGAATACTCGAATTATCTTGGGCACAATTTTTAAAATTTCGGCGATGGCACAAAATAATGAGAGCGTGGAATATAAGTATTACAAAGGAAGTATTGAATGACTCAAAGATAATTTTTGAGAACAAACAAAATGTTAATAAAGAAAACAATAGAACGACTTAAAAAACATAAAGTAGAAATCATCGATACTTTGTCTGTCAATAATTGGCGGCATTTTAGAGGTTATTTTTTGATTAGAGAGAAATATTTATCAAATAATATAGATGATAAATTTGAAAGGGTTTTTTGTGGATTTTATATTATGAACGGTGCGAGAGGGTTAACTAAGCCACAAAAAAAAGAATTTTTTAAACTCCTTTCATCAAGAGAAACTGATTTAGAAAAAATTCTCAAGGCGTTATACAGAGTACCTGGGTATAAAAATAGCCACAGAATATTTTTAAGTTTTGGAACAAAGCTATTGCATACCATAAACGAAAAATTACCAATTTATGACGGCAATATTGCTCGTGTTCTTGGATTGCCGCCTCAAAAGTATCCAGATTCGTTTGAAGAAAAAATTAGAGATAGGATTGATATTTATAAAACATTAAAAGAAAAGTTTAAAATATTGTTGGCGGATGTTGAAATTAAAGACTTTATAAACAGTGTCAGGCACGAGTTGCAAAATAAAGCAATTCTGAATAAATTTCTTTGGCAAAATAAATACATCTCAAATACAAAATTACTGGATTCGATGTTGTGGGCCCTGTATCCAAATTTGAAATAGCGGTGCGCCAGCTTCGCTGGTACGAAAAATTGCGGCGGCGGCGGCGGAACCCCAGCAGTAGAACGCTTTGCGTTCACTACGGGGCAAGCCCCCGTAGTGGAACCTTCGGTTCACTACGGGGCAGGCCCCAGTAGTAGAACCTTCAGTTCACTACGGGGTAAAGATTTTGTTCTGGATACAAAGTAATATTAAAAAAGACAGAAACAAAATAAGTGTTTCGCAAGACAGGTTATCAAAATTGGCTGATGTTATCTATCCTTGATTGGGCGAAAGCTTTTTCGATGAATTTCGCAGGGACCGTATTTTTTTAGCATTTTTCGATGCAACTTAGTGAGATATCCCTTATGTTTGTCAAAACCATAAAGAGGATATTTTTTATGATATTTTTGCATTATTCTATCTCTGGTTACTTTGGCAATTATTGAGGCAATTGCGCAGGAAAATACTTTGGTATCTGCCTTAATAATTGATTTTTGAGGAGTTTTTAAATCTAATTTCATTTTTCCATCCAAAATCAAAAAATTTGGTTTTTTCTTAAGCCTGTTTACTGCTTTTTTCATTGCTAGTTTCGTTGCCTGTAAAATATTGATTTTATCAATCACTTTTTCTGAAACCCTGGCTATCTGCCATTCTATTTTTGGATTTTTAGTTAAAATTTTATAGAACTCTTCGCGCTTTTTTGGCGTCAATTGTTTTGAATCTTTAATGTTTAAGAGAACGTTTCTTCTTTGGAGAAACGTTCTCTGATTTATCATCACCGCTGCTGCCATTACTGGTCCGGCCAAGCTTCCCCTTCCTGTCTCATCTAAGCCAGCCACTCTTTTGTAGGACATGGATGTTTGTTTGCTATCCTGTAAATGGGAGGACAGCAGCTGGGTTGGTGTCCATAATTTTTTTTCTTCTTTTAAGTTGGGCATCATTCTTCAATATTAACACAAAAGCAGTAGTTTTTCCGCTGCCGCTGTATTGGGTCGTCTAATTGGAAATAATTAGCAAATATTCAGAAAATGAATTATTGCTTTTAAGGGCGGGGTGGATGATGTCAAGCGTAAATCCTTGACAAGATACTAAAAAAGATTAAAGTAAATTACTAGACTTAGAAAAATTAGCCATTTTTCGCTTGCAAGATTTAAACCCAGAGCATTTCCCTTTCCAGGAACACATAAATCTATAATCTATGGCAATAAAAGTGGGCGTTATTGGTCCAACCAATCTTCAAAAATTGAGCAAACTGACCAAAAAACCCAGGAGCTTTTTTGTTGGCAAGGCAGAAATTATAGGAAAACTATTAGCAGAAGCTGGATGTGAGTTGTGGATCAATAGCGATAAAGGCATGACTAATATTATTGCCCGCTTCTATAAAAAAAATGCTGGGAAAAAAATTGTAATTCTCTATCCCCGGAGAGGCGAGCCCTGGCCCAATAAACATGTTGAACCCTATGTTAAATATGCTGACAGACTCAAAAAAGAACCCAATTGGTTTTGGGCGAACTATAATGTGGTATCCCTCCCTGATTTCTGTATCTGCGCCGGGTTGAGCGCCGGCACTTTAAGCGAATTAGCTTATATTAAGTGGAATTATCAATTAAAGTGTGGCAGTCTCAAAAAAATAATTGCCATCAGGGAATTATTGAGAAAAAGAAGACTGCCTCCGGAAATTGAAGTTGATATTAAAAAAATATTGATATATATTAATAAAACAGGCGAATTAAAACAAATTTTGAGTTAATCTTAAAATTATGAAGGATGTCCTTTATTTTTTACTGGAAGTCGGTAAGCTAAAAAACATTAAAAGAAAAGGAGTGACTTTTTATGGAATAAAGAGCCCGGATTCGGCTACTGATCATACTTTTCGAATGGCAATGATGGTTTGGCTGTTGGCCGGAAAGAAAAAGAAAATTCACATCAGAAAATCTTTGAAGATGGCTCTCATCCACGACCTTTGTAAGATCTATACCGGCGACATCACCCCTTACAATGGCCTTTTACCCAAAGAAAAAAAGAGGAGATATAAGTTTGTCAGAAGTTGGCGTCGTCTTCCTTTAAGCCAGAAAAGGAAAATGCATATTGAAAAATTGAAGAAAGAAAAACAGGCTCTTAAAAAATTAACTGCTTGTTTGTCCAATGCTTTTAAAAAAGAAGTATTGGATTTATGGTCGGAATATCAGAAAGGGAAGAGCCCGGAAGCAAAATTTGTCTCGCAGATAGATGTGATAGAAAATCTCATAGAGGCTTTTGAATGGTGGAAGAAAGATAAAAAATTTCCCACCAAACCCTGGTGGGAACACGCAGACGAAGTGGTGGACGACCCGATTCTCTTAGAGTTTATTAGAACAATAGCCGAGGAAGAATTGGAAGAATTGGAGAAATTAAAAAGAAAAAAGAGAAAATAAACCCGATTTTAACCAAAAGCCATCTTTTAAAGGCGTTTTTTTATTTTAAGATAAAAAATCTGTTTTATTTATAACAGAAATTACCGCGGCTTGCCTTATAATTTTTGACAAATCCTTTTACCGCTAAAAAGGTAGTAAAGTTAAATTTTAAATCTTGGATTTCCCTCTCTAAAATTTTTAAATTGTATAATTTAGCGCAATTAAGCGGCGCAACTATAGCGGTATCAGGAGTAAGTTTTCCTTGAGATAAATCTTTGGCAGCTTCAGCGGTATCTGACCACTCAATCAATTCAATCTTGGGCCATTTTCTTTTCAAATACATTCGGCATTGTTTTAGGGCTTGGGAATGAGAAGCAATTTTTTTAATATCCTGTTTTTTAATATTAGGTTTTACCAAGAGATTATGTCTAATATCAATTTCAAAAAGATGCTTAATTTTAAAATTATATTTTGCCATTGCATAGATCGCCTCATAAACAATACCTCCGTTGGAATTCTCGATTGGAAAAATTCCCAAATCAACTTTATCTTTGCCCAAATTTTTAAGCACTCTTTCTACGCTGATTAAGTATTTTATTTTGGAATTTTTTAGATCGTATTTCTGAGAATAATATAAGGCTGCTTCCTCTGAAAAACTCCCTTTACCGCCTGACACTCCTATAATAATTGATTTTTTGCCTTTCATAATTAATGATAGCAATAGTATTGTAATAGTATTATAAAGATTAAACGAAGTTGTGGTTTTTTATAGAACCAAGTATATATTATAATAGTGAACAACTATGAAACTGTCAACTTATACCCAAGGGCCTGGGATTACTTATAATTTACTAAAGATAAAAAATAATCAAAATTTAGCCGGAAGCTGAAAAAAGTCGCCAAGGAGGCGATTTTTTGGTAGAATAAAGGTATGAAAAATATTGAAATCTGCATTAGGGCAATAATTAAATCTAAAGGAAAAATTCTATTTTGTTGGCATAAAGAAAAGAAATACTACTTTTTCCCCGGTGGACATATTGATTTTGGTGAAACGGCTGAGTCCGCACTTATCCGTGAATTAAAAGAAGAATTAGGCGTCGTAGTCAAAAAATTATCTTTTATTGGAATAGTGGAAAATATTTATATAGAAAGGCAGGACAAACACAAGGAAGACAAGGGGAAACATCATGAGATTAATTTAGTTTTCAGCGTTTCGGTAGAAAAAGTAAAAGATAAAAGTATGGAAGACTATATTGACTTTATCTTTTTAAACAGGAAAGACTTTAGCCGCAAGAAGGTTTACCCAGTCGTATTACAAAAAGCAGTAATTGAATGGTTAACAAATAAAAGAATTTTTTGGAAAAAGCAAAAATTTTCAGACATTAAAAAAAGATTTATTAACTATTTTTAATAAATAACTGCAATATGTCACAATATTATAATTCACAAAGAATAACCGGGGCATATGTTCCTAATTCAAAAGACAGTAGAAATGCGCAAAGAGCTGATTCAAAATGTCCAAACCTTAAAGGTTGGCTGTTTTGCGATTTTCACATTCATACGAATTTCAGCGATGGAGTATTGCCGCTTCGGGAAGTGATTGACCTTTTTGGCAGAAACAGGTTTGACGCTATTAGTATCACAGACCATATTTTAGACAAGAAAACTTTTGCGAACCGCCGAGACAATAATTGCTCTATTGAAGCGATAACAGAAAAAGATTTTCCAGATTATTTAAAAGCTCTTCAAAAGGAAAAGAAAAGAGCCTGGCAAAAATACAAAATGCTGGTTATTCCCGGCGTTGAGATTACTAATGACTGGGGCAAATATCACATTTTAGCCATTGACATAAAAAAGTATATTGACCCTTGTTTGCCGGTTGAAAACGCAATCAAACAAATCCATAATCAGGGCGGCATTGCCATTGCCTGCCATCCGCACCATAAAACATCAGAAGGCAAAGAAGGCAAACAGCTTTCCGCTCGTCTTTGGGATGAACACAAAAAATACGTCAATCTTTTTGACGCTTGGGAAGTGGCTAACCGCGACGACCTTTTTAACGTTATTGGGTTAAAAAAATTTAATTATATTGCTAATTCTGATTTTCACCAGCCCTGGCATCTATATTCCTGGAAAACCTTGTTAAAATCCGCGAAAAACGTAGAAGCAATAAAAACAACGATTAGCCAGAATAAAAAAGTGGCTATTTATTTGTATAGAAGATGAAAAATTTGTCTGTTCAAAATTCTGAAGAATATTTGAAAAAAAGCGCGCCTTTGGCCGACAGAGTAAGGCCTTTTGATTTTGACTGCTTTTTTGGCCAGGACGAGTTGGTGGGTAAAAATAGCCCCTTGAGAAGGGTTATCCAAAATGATGATTTAACCTCTTTGATTTTTTGGGGTCCGCCCGGAACAGGAAAAACCACTTTAGCCAGAATTATTGCTCAAAAAACAAAAGCCTGTTTTGTGAAATTTTCAGCAGTTGCCGCAAGTATTAATGATGTTAGAAAAGCGATTGTTCAGGCAAGCGAGCGGCTGAAATTCAAAAAACAGCGCACCATTCTTTTTATTGACGAAATTCATCGGTTTAATAAAGCCCAACAGGACGCTTTACTGCCTTCGGTTGAAGACGGGAGGGTTATTCTAATTGGCGCTACCACTGAAAATCCATCTTTTGAGGTAATTTCTCCTCTTTTGTCCCGCTCCGCGGTTTATATTTTGAAACCGCTCTCTTTTCAAGCAATAGAAAAGATTTTACTTCGCGCTTTGAGAAATGAAGAAAATGGTCTCGGGAAAATGAATCTTAGAATTACCAATAAGGCATTGGAGCGGCTGATAAATTTTGCTGATGGCGATGCCCGGGCAGGACTTAATGGTTTGGAATTTGTGGCAAATTATTTGAAAAACAAGCCGAGAAAAATTATCAAAGCCGAAGAAGTTTCTCAAATCCTCAAAGAACATGCTTTGCGATATGATAAGAAAGGGGAGGAGCACTACAATTTAATTTCCGCGCTGCATAAAAGTATGAGAGATTCTGACCCGGATGCCGCGCTTTATTGGCTGGCTCGGATGCTTGAATCGGGTGAAGACCCAAAATTTATTGCCCGGCGAATGGTTGTTTTCGCTTCTGAAGATATTGGCAATGCTGACTCGCAAGCGATTCAAATAGCAACAGCTATTGCTCAAGCAGTAGAATATGTTGGTTTGCCAGAAGCCCAGATTAATTTAGCCCAGGGAGTTACTTATTTGTCCACCGCTCCAAAAAGCAATGCTTCTTATACTGCTTTATTAAAAGCAAAAGAAGATGCTAAAAAGGGTTCTTTTGGCGTGCCATTGCATTTAAGAAACGCAACCACTTCTTTGCTCAAAAAAATCGGCTATGGAAAGGGTTATCAATACGCCCACGATATTCCCGGTAAAAAACCAAATCAGACCCATTTTCCAAAAGAAATAGGGGAAAAGAAATATTACAATCCAGCTGGGTAAAAAACTTACAGAGGACTGGCCAATGAAAAATAAAAATTTAATCTTGAAAGTATAAAGGTCGACAAAAAATAATTAAAGTAATTAAAAAAATATGAAACTTCAAGTTATTCAATCAATAAAACAAGGGTTAGAAATAATTATAAAGAATCCAGTTATTTTAGCGCCAATAGTTATTAATGCTGTTTTGAATTGTATATTCATTTACTTTTTTGTTTATACTCCTAAATTGGCTTATTTTTCGAAAGTAGCTCCTGTATTGCCAGAACATTTTGCATTATATGCATATGCCATTTTATCTTTACTTATTTCTTCGTTTTTGCTTTCAATGGTTTGTAAAATGGTTTATGACGCTGTTAAGGGCAATGTTTCTATTTCTGAAGCAGTAAGCTTATCGCTAAGAAAATTCGTATTTATCTTTATAGCAACAATACTATATTCTTTAATAGGGATAATAGGATTGATTGCTTTAATAGTTCCTGGAATATTTCTTCTTAATAAGTTTGTTTTCTATAACTATGCTATTTTATTAGACAATACCAAAATAATTGATTCTTTTGAGAAAAGTTGGCGCATAGTAACAGGAAATTGGTGGGGGGTTTTTTGGATTCATTTAATCTTTTTAATCCCAATAATGATTTTGTCTACAATAGCCAGCATAATAGCCCCAGTATCAGTTCAGGTTGCCATAATTCTTGATTTTATATCAATCTTATTATCAGGTTGGTTAATGTCTGTTTTTACTATTGCTTATATTCAGCTAACTAAACAAGAAACAACAGAAACACAATAATAAAAAAATGGCAAATAAATTGATATTTAGAGAGACGCAAAATAACCAAAATTTATGATAAATAACCAAAAAAATTCTATACTAATTATAATTGTTTTGATAGTTATGGTTCTTCTTTCCGGAGGAATTTTAGTTTGGCAATATTTTAAAACACTGGAAAAAAAGGGGGAAGCGTTGGAGGAAATTAAGATTGCGCGGGAAAATAAAATGGAAGAAATCAAAATTACAGAGGAAAATAAGGTAGAAAAATTAAACGAGATTTATCCCAAATTTTTAGCAATGGAAGCTTGTCAAGGAATTAGTCAAGGCAGGACATCAGAAAAGATTGTTGCTCTTACCTTTGATGATGGACCAAATAAAGAATATACTCGAGAAATTCTGTCAATTTTAGAAAACTATAACATAAAAGCTGGTTTTTTTATAAAAGGAAAATATGCTAAAATAGATCCTGAATTGGTAAAAGAAATTTTTGAAAAAGGTCATATTATTGGAAATCATAGTTTTTCGCATCCAAATTTTATTCATATTTCAGAACAGGAAATTAAAGAGGAAATAAAAAAAACTTCTGAAATAATTTATAAAATAACTGGAGAACATCCAATTTTTTTTAGACCGCCCTTTGGAGCGTGTAGCCCATTAATGATTGAGATTCTCAGAGAAAAAAATTATCAAATTATTACCTGGAGCGCTATGACTAATGATTGGGATCCAGTAACCGCAGAACATATTGCCCAAGATATTTTAAGAAGAGTAGGGCCAGGAGGAATTATTGGACTTCATGATGGATGTCCATCCATGATGGGCGGAGATCGTTCTCAAACAGTAAAAGCCCTACCCAAAATTATTAAAGAATTACGAAATAGAGGTTATCGTTTTGCTTCACTTGATGATCTTTTAAATATATCAGCTTATTCACCTACAAATGATAGTCGCTCTCAAAGTCATGAATAAATTTAAGTTCAAAAGCTGATTTTGTTCAATTGTTCAATATCGGACATTGAACACATTGCTCCGGACATTGAACACATTGTTCTAAAAATTTGATGACTGGTGAAAATTTTGAGAAAAATATGGAGAAAATTTATTTGGATATTATCAATTTCACAAAACAATTAGTAGCGACGCCATCTCAAAATGGCATTGACTCAGAAAAAAAGATAGCTGATTTAGTATCTAAGAAATTATCTTCATTTGGCTTTTCTCCCAAAACAATAGGAAGCAAAAGACATCCCTCTGTATTTTGTAAGATTAATAAAAGTTTCGGAGGAAAAACTATCTGGTTAGAATCTTGTTTGGATACCGTTCCGATCGGAGATATTTCAAGGTGGAAGTATCCTCCCATAAAAGCTGTTATCAAGGGTTCAAAGATGTATGGCAGGGGAGTGGCTGATTCTAAAATAGGCATAGCTATTTTCTGTTATTTAGCAAAAGAACTGTACAATAATCCTCAATTTAAAGGGAATATTATTCTTGGCTTTGATGCTAATGAACAAAACGGAGAATTTACCGGGATAAGAGACATCTTAAAGCAAAAACCAAAAGCTGACGTTTGTATTTTAGGATATCAAAGAATAAACGAGATCTCTATTGGAGCAAGGGGATTTCTGCGACTGAAAATAACCACTAAGGGTCAATCAGCTCATACTGGAAGCAAGAGAAAGAAAGGAATCAATGCCATTCATCAGATGGCAGATGTTATTAATGTTTTGGAGAAGTTAAGCTTGGGCGGCAAGAAAGCGCCTTTTTTTGAGTATGGTTCAAATTTCAATGTTTCTCTTATTAAGGGAGGCATTGCTGTAAATATTGTACCAGATGAATGCGAAGCAAAAATTGATATTAGATTTTTGCCGTCTCAAAACAAGAGAGAGATTTTAAATAAGATTTATAAAGTATTAAGAAAAAATTCGCAACTTTTCTGTAAATGTAAAATAGAGGTTTTCCAATGCGAAAATGCCTTTTTAACTGATCCTAATAATAAATTTGTAAAACTGCTTCAAAAGATTGCCCAAAAAAAGTTAAATAAAAAAATTCCTTTAGTTAGTAGTGGACTGGGAAGCGTGGGAAGCATTATAAGCGAACTTGGCATTCCAATAATAAATAGTTTTGGTTGTGAAGATGGAAATATCCACGCTCCAAACGAATGGGTGGATATTAACACCCTCCCCAAAGTATTTGAAATATACAAAAAGACAATTTTAGATTTATGTTATTAAAAGAACTTAAAGGATGGCTGTTACCCATAGAATAAGAGCATGAAAATTTTCTCTTGTAATGTAAATGGAATAAGAGCGGCCCATAAAAAAGGTTTTTTAAAATGGTTGAAGAATAGCATGGCAGATATTGTTTGTTTGCAAGAAACCAGGGCCGCCAAACAGCAATTTCCCGAAGATTTACTTAGTATTGACGAGTATCATTTATATTTGAATCCAGCCGAGAAAAAAGGTTACTCTGGAGTGGCGGTTTACACAAAATACAAGCCAACCAAAGTAGAATATAAATTAGGTTTTGAGAGATTTGATAATGAGGGCAGGATAATAAAACTCAAATACCCAAATTTTACGTTAATTAATCTTTATCTGCCGCATGGCGGCCATCAAAAGGAAAATCTTGGTTATAAGTTAAAAGCTTATCAGTATATTTTTAATTATCTTAAGGAGACGAGAGATAAAAATATTATTCTTATTGGCGATTTTAATATTGCTCATCAAGAAATAGATTTAGCTCGACCAAAACAAAATCAACGCAATATTATGTTCACCCCAGAAGAAAGAAAGCAAATAGATAAATTATTAAATTTGGGCTTTATAGACACTTTCAGAAAATTTCACACAGAAGGAGAAAATTATTCTTGGTGGCAATATGGTTTTAATGCCAGAAAAAGAAATATTGGCTGGCGCATTGATTATGTTTTTGCGTCAAAGAAGATACTTCCCAAATTAAAGGACGCTTTTATTCTACCAAAAATTAATATATCTGATCATTGTCCGGTCGGTATAGAGCTACAAAACAAGTTATAGGAATGCAAAAAAATGGGGTCAACTCTACCCCGTTAGAAATTGTACACGTATAATTATTACTGAAATAGTTTGTTTTGAGAATTTCTAACGGGGTCTATTTTTTGATAAAATTTAGGCTGAAATTAGAGTCGCCAAAATCGCGATTTTTTGGTAGAATAAAACAATATGGAAAATGACTCTCAAGGCAAAAGAATAGCAGTCAAGATGTGGAAAAAGAAACTGGTAAACTTAAATGAAAAAGGGTTATATTCAATTAAGAAATCTGACTGAGAGAAATCTCGGTTTTTTAAAATTTGTTTTTTGTTTTTAAAATGATAGTTTAAGATAATGTACAGAAAAGACAGACAAAATGAGTTTTACACAGCATTGGCAAAAAAGGATGGGTATCCTGCAAGGTCAGTATATAAACTACAAGAAATAGACAAAAAATACAAAATTATCAAAGAGAACAGCCAGGTTTTAGATTTGGGTTGTGCGCCGGGTTCCTGGATTTTATATATTTCTCAAAAAGTGGGCAATAGGGGAAAGGTAATTGGTGTTGATATTGAAGAAATTAAAATACCCAAAAAATCCAACATTACTTTCATTAAAAAAAGCATTTTTGATTTAAAAGAATTGGATTTTAAGGAAAAGTTTCAGGCGATTGTTTCCGACTTGTCGCCAAAAACCTCGGGCGTAAAATTTTTAGATTCCGGAAAGTCTTTAGAGTTGGCAGAAAAATCTTTTGAAATCGCAAAATCAGTTTTGCTGCCGGGCGGAAATTTTATCTGTAAGGTTTTTGAAAGCGAATCAAGTGATGAATTTTTCAAAAAAGTGAAAAATTGTTTTGATTTTGCAAAAAGATTCAAGCCAAAAGCAGTAATCAAGAAAAGCAAAGAATTTTATATTATTGGCAGGGGATTTAGAATTTAATATGAAAAATGTTTTTCTAAAACCCTCTTAAAATTTTTTTCCAGACCGAGGATGCCGGTCAAGTTGTACAAAACCTTTATGCTTATTGATGATGTAAAAATAAAAGTAACAGCCGGAAGCGGCGGAAAAGGAACAGTGGCGTTTAATAAAAACATGATGGCTTTGGGTCCGGTTGGCGGTGGCGGCGGTAAGGGCGGCAGTATTTATATTGAAGGAGTTTCTGATTTAAGCGCGCTAAATCAATTCCGTTTTAAAAAAGAAATTAAAGCTAAAGACGGACAGGACGGCCGTTCGCAATTTCGCGACGGCAATAACGCTGACGATTTGATTTTATTTGTTCCCGTCGGAACAGTAGCGCATAATTTAAACACGGGTGAAGATGTTGAGATAACTAAAATCGGCCAGCGGGCAGTAATTGTCCGCGGCGGACGCGGAGGAAGGGGAAATTTTCATTTTCGTTCAGCAACCAATACAACGCCGAAAGAATTTGAATACGGGAGGCCGGGAGAATCGCTGGAAATCCATTTTGAATTAAAGCTGATTGCCGACGTAGGGTTTGTAGGAACGCCCAATGTCGGAAAATCAAGTTTGCTTAACGAGTTGACTAATGCCAAAAGCAAAGTGGCAAATTATCCGTTCACGACTTTAGAGCCGAATTTGGGCGTGTATTACGATTTAATACTCGCTGATATTCCCGGGCTTATTGAGGGCGCGTCTATGGGTAAAGGTCTCGGCATTAAATTTTTACGGCATATAGAGCGAACAAAGACCTTGTTTCATTTTGTTGCCGCAGATTCTGCTAATCCGGTGGCGGATTATAAAACGGTGCGCAGCGAATTAGGGGCATATAATAAATTGCTTCTGGAAAAACCAGAATATGTATTGGTAAGCAAAAAAGACGTGGTTTCACCCGATATTGCCCGTGAGGTTGTAGAAAATCTTGAAGAATTAAATAAAAATACAACTCCGATTTCTATATTTGATTGGGACAGCATCAAGCTTGTCAAAAAAATACTTAATGATTTAATTTTGGAAAAAACAGAACAAAAATCATAATTTTTAATCGCCAAGGAGGCGGTTTTTTGGTAGAATGAACTTGCAATGCAGAAAATAAATCTTGAATTAAAACACTATTGTAAGGATTTCGTCTCTATTCGTGAAACATTGCAGAAAAATGGAGCGACAAATCTTGGTGTAGTATTCCAAAAAGACTATTTCTTTAATTTGCCTCAAAATGATTATTTGATTGAGCCAAGATTGAAGCTTCGAACAGAGAATGGAAAACAAACCCTCGTCTTTTACAGAAGAGGGGATTTTAAGAAAAATAGTAGTAATCCTGCCAATGTGTATCTCTATGAGGTAAAAGATAATGAGCTATTAAGCTTTTTATCGGAGGTTTTGGGAATAAAAGCAATTGTTGAGAAAAATAGAGAGCGATGGCGAAAAGACAATATTACTTTCAACCTTGATGATGTAAATAGCGTTGGTAAAATCTTTGAAATCGAAATTCAAACTACATTAGAGAGCAAGGAAAAAGATGAAAAAATGTTTGTTCAATATAGAAATAAATTTCTCAAATATCTCGGAGATATAGTTAAAGGTTCAAATGTTGATTTAGTAAAAAAAACTTGTTTTGATAAAACTTAGCCTGAAGTTAAATTTGTAAATCTATGAAAGAAAAAATTAAGAGTTTTTCCTATCTTGACAACAGTTTATGGAATGCTAATATCTATGTAATACAAAGTATTACAAATATATGCGTGAAATAATTAATATTTCATTACCAAAAGAATTAAATAGAACAGTTGAAGAGTTGGTAAAGAAGGGCAAATACTCTACAAAGAGCGAATTCTTTCGTGACCTTTTGCGGATGTGGATAGAGGGAAAGATTATCCGAGAGTTAGCCGAGAGTCGGAAAGAACTTGTTTCCGGCAAGGGAAAACTTTTAAGATCATTGAAGAACTTACGGTAATTCATATCTAAATGAAGATTTTCTATTCGAGCAAATTCGCCCGTGAATATCAGAAATTACCATTAAGAATTAAGAAAATTGCCGAAAAAAAAGAACAAATCTTTCGGAAGAATCCTTTTGACTCAAGACTTAAAACTCACAAACTAAAAGGAAACCTTAAAGGGTTTCTTTCTTTTTCTATAAATCAAAAATATCGAATTATTTTTGAATTTGTTAATTCAAATACCCGAGCGACAGCGAAGGGTGAAGATGAACGAAGTTCATCGACTACGATTTGGTTCCACTCTGTTGGAGAACATTCTATTTATAAATTGTGGGATTAAAAACTACTATTACTAAATCGCCTTCTTAGTGGAAATAAAACGCCCATCCCGGACAATTTTTATTGAATTTTTAAGGCAAAATTCTTAATATAAATAAATCTATGAAAGAAAAAATTAAGGGGACGAAATTGGGGACGTTTTTGAATTTTTGGTCAAAACAAAAAAGCCCATCGCGGAAGCTGTCCACCAAGCGAGCCGACAAAATCGCCTTTTTATTGAGGCGGTTTTTTGGTAGAATTACAATATGAGCATTGTTAAAAGAAAAAAATATAATATAATTGGCGTATCCGGAAGCCCAAGAGACAAAAATACGAATTATATGCTGAGAACAGTGCTTGATGCAACTAGTTGCGTTTACGAATTGATTTTATTGAAAGATAAAAATATTAAGCCATGCACTGCTTGTAAAGGGTGTTATCACTCACATAAATGCGCTGTTAAAGACGATATGCAAGAATTGTATTATAAATTATCTAAAGCAGATATTATTGTTTTGGGAAGCCCGACATATTTTGACAATGTTACTGCTTTGATGAAAACATTTATAGATAGATGTTTGCCGTTATATCTTTCAGAAAAATTAAAAGGCAAGAAAGTTGCGTTGGTCTCGGTTGGAAATTTCAAAAAAGAAGAAGTAACCTGCTTAGATGGTTATAATCCAAATGAAGCAATTTTAGGAGAAGAAATGAAAAATAGCGTTAAAATATGAAAATTACGATTTGCGCCAGTGCAAAATTTGCTAAAAGAATGATTGAAACAAAAAAGATTTTAGAAAGGAAAGGACATGAGGTTTTGCTGCCGGAAATGGCAGAGAGTTTTGCTGCTGGTAAAATTAATTTGGACAACTTCAAAGGCGGAAGGACAGATGCTAATTTTAAAAAGAAACATGATTTAGTAAGAAAGCATTTTGAAGAAGTGGCTAAGGGGGATGCGATTCTGGTCTTAAATTACGATAGGGATGAAAGTAATAAGAATTATATTGGCGGCAACACTTTTGCTGAAATGGCAATAGCTTTCTATCTAAATAAACCCATTTATTTACTCAATTCTGTACCAGAATATGTTTCTTATACTGAAGAGATAAAGTCAATGGACCCTATTATTTTAAACGGAGATTTAAGTAAGATTCAATAATATGACTGAAAATAAATTTAGAGAAATCGTTAAACAGGGGATTGAGGCTATTCCTGAAAGATTTCTGGAAAAATTAAAGAATATTGATATTGTGATTGAAGATGAGCCAAGCTCTTATCAGTTAAGTAAACTAAATGTCAGAAAGGGTTCATTTATTCTTGGTTTATATGAGGGTGTGCCTCAAACAAATAGATGGCATTATGGCCAGGTTTTGCCTGATAAAATAACCATTTTTAGAAAACCGATTACTAAAATGGCGCGCTCAGAACAAGAGGTAAAAGAAATTGTCAAAAATACGGTCTGGCATGAAATCGCCCATCATTTTGGTATGGACGAAAGGAGAATAAGAAGGGCAGAAATAAAACGCAAAATATAAATCTATGTTTGGACTTCAAATAAAAATGTGGTTATTAGTAGCGCTGTTGTTCGGGATTCTTTACGGGGTAATTACCGGAATTGGCAGTTATTTGGGCATAGGCAATGCCAGCGTTTATATTATATTAGCTTTTTTATTTATGGGTTTTCAGTATTGGTTTGGGCCGTCAATGGTTTCAATGATAATGCGGATAAGATATGTTTCGGAAAAAGAAGAGCCGGAACTTCATCGTCAAATAACGGAATTGTCCCAAAAAGCCGGAATTCCCAAGCCAAAAATAGGCATTTCCCAGATTTCTATCCCAAATGCTTTTGCTTTTGGCAGAACGATGAGAGATGGCAGAGTTTGCGTCACCCAGGGAATTCGCGGCTTGCTTAACCAAAATGAACTAAAAGCAGTTCTGGGCCACGAAATTGCCCATCTAAAACACCGGGATATGATGATTATCACTCTGATTTCAGTTATCCCTTTAATTCTCTATTGGGTTGCTTTTAATTTAATGTGGGGAGGAGCTTTTGGCCGCCAGAGGGGAGGTTATGCGGTTTTAATTGGATTAGGAGCAATGGCGCTTTACTTTTTGACTAACCTCTTGGTTTTATATGGTTCGCGAATTAGAGAATATTATGCCGATGAAAGAAGCGTAAAGCTGGGAAATAATCCTCACTATTTAGCTTCGGCTCTCTATAAATTGGTCTATAGCTCGGCTCAAGCTAAAAAAACCCGACAAGGCCAGGAAGAATTAAAAAGAGTGGGCGCGATAAAAGCTTTTTTCTTGAACGATGTTAGCCGCGCCTGGAACGAAGTTAAAGAATTAAAAGAAGTTGACAAGGATTTATCAGGGACAATAGACCAGAATGAGCTTTTGGCTCTAAGAACTAAAAAAACAAAACTTACAAAAGCGGAAAAGATAATGGAGATATTTACCACTCATCCCAACACCCTGAAAAGAATTAAACGTTTGAGCGCGATACAATGATGTCTTTTTTGCCGAAAATTGAAAAGATTGCCAAGCAGGTCTTTATTGCTCATTTTTTATTAATGTTTGGTTATAAGCTTTTCTCGCTCTATTTCCCTTTATTTTTAGTGGCGCGGGGAATGTCTTTGCCAGAAGTGGGTTTTATTTATTTTTTAATTTACTTGCCGATTGCTATTTTTTCTCCAATTGTCGGTTTTCTGAATCATAAACTAAATCCAGCGCTTTTGGCTACTAGCGGTATTTTTGGTTACGGAATTTATGTTTTGGGAATGATCTTGATTCCAATTTACCAGACATGGCAAGGAATAAATTTGTTTTATGTCTGGCAGGTTTTCTTGGGAATTTCAGCGGCTTTATTTTTTGTTTCAGCGAGAGCAATTTTAATGGGATTGCGGTTGAGAAATCCTGACCAGGCTTTTGGTTGGTTCTATTCCGCCCCTTTTTATGTTAATGTTATCGCACCAATTGTAGGCGCTTTTTTTATCTGGAAATTTGATTTTAGCGGTGTCTTTATTGTAAGTTTGATTATTTTTTTATTCACCGCTTTTTTTGTTTTTTTCAAACTAAGGCAACCAGCTAAAATTTTAATTGACCAGGGTTTTGAATTGGCTGATTTCAGGCAAAGCTTTCAGAAAGTTTTTCAAGTCGTAAAAAGAAGAAATATTTTACCTTTGATGGCAGCTGCTTTTTCTGTTTTGCTTTTAGCCGGTTTTTATCAGGCTTTTTTCGTTTTGTTTTTAAGAGAAGAGCTTTTTTGGTCGCAAAACCTAATTTTAATTTTTGTTTCTGTTTTTTCATTTTTGTTTTTGCCAATTTCGCTTTTATTAATTAAACGTCTTAAGAAATCTCAAAGCAAGGAGAATATTTTTCAAGGGGGCATTGTCGTTGGTCTTTTCTCAATTTTGTTTGGAGTAACAATGCCTCTTCTAAATTTTTTAAGTATTTTAGCGATAAACATTGCTCGTTCAGCAGGGGGGTTGGTTTGCAGCGCTAGCCGGTCAGGTTTAATTTCTTCGGAATTAAAAGCATATCCTGAAGAAGCCAGCATCTTAGACACTATTTTTGCTCCCTTGGGCATAGCTTTAGGCACTCTAATATCAGGAGCAATTATTGGCTTTTTGGGGTTTCAGTTTTTGTTTATTGTTGGCGGGGTTTTTGTCATAATAATGACTCTTTTCGCTAAAAAATTTGCTAAAATAGAAAATATGGGTTAAACTATATTTATATGTTTAACGCAAAAATAGGTATTGATTTAGGAACTTGCAATTCTTTGGTTTTTGTTCCAAATAAAGGGGTAGTTTTACAAGAGCCGTCAGTGGTAGCGGTAAGTGTTGAGGGAAATAAAATTTTAGCTATTGGAAAAGAGGCAAAAGAAATGATTGGCAGAACGCCGGATACAATTGTTATTTATAGACCTCTTAAAGATGGAGTGATTGCCAATTTTAGAATAACTCAAGCCATGCTGAAATATTTTATAGATAAAGCGCTTGGACAATGGCGTTTTTTAAAGCCCGAATTAATGATTGGCGTGCCTGCTGGCATCACTTCTACTGAAAGAAGAGCGGTAATTGAAGCTGGAATAAATGCCGGAGCCAAGCAAGTCTATTTAGCCAAAGAGCCTATTTTAGCCGCTATTGGCGCAGGTATTCCAATTAATTCCTGTTCCGGCAATATGATTATTGATATTGGCGGCGGAACTTCTGAAACAGCGGTAATATGTTTGGGAGGCGTAGTTACTTGTAATTCACTCAGGATAGGCGGTGATAAAATGGATTTGGTTATTTCGGATTATCTTAAGAAAAGATATAATTTAGCCATTGGCGAGCAAGCAGCCGAAGAGATAAAAATAAAAATCGGGTCCGCTCTTTCCGAAAAAGAAGAAAGAAATTTGGAAATCAAGGGACGGGATTTAGTTTCAGGTTTGCCCCGAACCGTTCAGATTTTTTCTAATGAAATTTCAGAAGCAATTTCTGATATAATATCGGAAATTATCCAGATGGTAAAAATAGTTTTAAGAAACACTCCGCCGGAGTTGTCTTCTGATATAATTGATAAGGGAATGGTTTTGTCCGGAGGGGGCGCTTTATTGCGGAATATGTCAGAGAGAATCTCTCAAGAAGTTGGCGTTCCTTGTTTTTTAGCGGAAGATCCCTTAATTTGCGTGGCTAAAGGCACAGGAGTAGCGCTTGACAACCTTGATGTTTACAAGAAAAGCATAATGGCGAAAAAATAGATGTTAATTGGCCACCAAAAACAATGGAGCTTTTTTAAAAGAGCAATTGAAGCGGAAAAAATCTCGCAGGCTTATCTGTTTATTGGTCAAGAAAAAATAGGAAAAAAAACTTTTGCCTTGAAATTGGTTAAATTAATTAACAAACAGCCTTTGTTGAAAAAAAATGCGCCGGATTTAATTTTAATTGAACCGCAAGATTCAGTAATTCAGATTGCCAAAATAAGAGAATTAAATCGTTGGCTGTGCTTAAAACCGCATTCTGCTTTTTTCAAAATAGTAATTATAGATCAAGCCCACCTTTTGACCCAAGAAGCTCAAAATTGTTTTTTGAAAACCTTAGAAGAACCAAGGGGCAGAGCGCTCTTAATTTTAATCACGGAAATGCCCGAACTTTTAGTTTCAACCATTCTTTCCAGGGTTCAGAAAATAAAATTTTCCCCGGTTAAGAAAAACGAAATCATTACTTATTTAAAAAAACAAGGAATTAAAAACAAAGAAGCAGAAGAAATCACTGAACTTTCTTTTGGTAAGCCGGGTTTAGCCATAGACTTTATTTTAGATTCTGAAAAATTAAAAAACCAAAAGAAAATTGTAGGAGAATTAATCAGTCTTCTTGGCAGTAATCTGGCTTTCCGTTTTCGGTACATTAAAAAACTATCCGAAAGCCAAAATATAAAAGAGATTTTGGAGATTTGGTTAAGACATTTCAGAAAAGCCTTGATATCGTTTCAAAAGACCCCCAATGAGATTCGTAAACTTAAAGATATTATTAAACAGATTGAAAATACAAATTTTTTAATTTCAACCACCAATGTCAATCCAAAATTAGCTCTGGAGGTATTGGTGTTAGAGTTATAATGCATCAAGAAATTATCAATAAAATTAAGCCTGAACTGGATAAAGTGGTTATTTTTTTAGAAAAAGAAATGGCAAAAATAAGAACTGGCAGGGCTTCGCCGAGCCTGGTTGAAGATGTAATAGTTGATTGTTTTGGACAGAAATTTCCAATAAAACAATTAGCCGCCATTTCTACTCCGGAAACAAGACAAATTTTAATCCAACCCTGGGATAATTCTTATATTGAAGGGATTGTCTCTGCTTTGAGAAAAACAGGGACTTGCGCAAATCCAGTAGTTGACCAAGAAAAGATTAGAATATATTTACCCCTTTTGAACGAAGAATATCGGAAAAATCTAATCAAGCTTATTTCGGAAAAACAAGAACAAGCAAAGATTACCGTTAAACATTGGAGGGAAGAGGCATGGGAAGAAATTCAGGAGAGATTTAAGCAAGGAGAGATTCGGGAAGATGATAAGTTTCGCGCCAAAGATAAGCTTCAGGAATTGATTGATGAATATAATGGGAAGATTGAACAAAAAACAGAAGTAAAAAAGAAAGAAATAATGGAGTAGGGATTCTACTTTCTAATATGTTAGAAATCATAATTATTGTCATAACATTTAGCCTGTTAATCATTTCTCATGAACTGGGGCATTTTTTAATGGCTAAAAAGTTCGGGGTTAAGGTTGAAGAATTTGGCCTTGGTTTGCCGCCGCGTGTCTTTGGCAGGAAAATTGGCGAGACTATCTTTTCTCTAAACGCCATTCCTTTTGGCGGTTTTATTAAAATGTATGGAGAAGAAGAAAACATTAAAAATCAGCGAAGTTTTACGAGCAAACCGGTCTGGCAAAGAGCTTTAATTATTGTTGCTGGGTGTGTCGCGTTTTGGATTATTGCCGCTATATTATTCAGTATTGTTTTTGGAATAGGCATTAGAACATGGGTTACCGACGCTGAATATAACGACAGATTAATTAATCCACAGGTTCAGATTTTGCCGGCAGCACCTGATTTTTTAACAATAGCGCCTGGTTCTCCGGCTCAAGCCGCTGGATTAAAACCTGGCGATATAATTAAGAGCCTTAGATTTCAAGATTTGGAGATTAAAGTTGACAAAGTAGGGCAGGTTCAAGATTTTACCAGGGCGCATCAGGGTCAAGAGATTATTTTGACAATTCAAAGAGGGGAAGAATTTTTTGATGTTTCTTTAATCCCAAGAATTTCTCCGCCGGAAGGCGAGGGGGCAATGGGGGTGGCTTTAGTCAGAACAGCTGAAAAATCTTTTCCTTGGTGGCAAGCTTCAATTAAAGGAGCCGAGACCACTATTAATTTAACATATACTATTATTGTAATAGCTGGTCAGGTTTTGAGGGATTTAGTCCAGGGGCAAGCATTGGCTCCTGAAGTTCAGCTGGCCGGGCCAGTAGGAATTTTCAGTTTAATTGGAGATAAAGTCCAATTAGGAATTGTTTATTTTTTAAAGTTCATAGCTATTATTGCTATTCATCTTGCCATAATTAATCTTTTGCCAATTCCCGCTCTTGACGGCGGCAAGCTGATTTTTTTAGGAATTGAAGGGGTGCGGGGCAAGCCTATTCCTCAAAAAATTGAACAAGGCATTACAGCTGTTTCGTTTTTTCTTTTAATAGGTTTAATGCTTTATATTACTATCTTTATTGATATTCCCAGATTAGCATATTAGTAATTAGTTTTTTAGTAATTAGCGTGAAGCAAACACAACTATTTACAAAGACAATAAAAGAGGCGCCAAAAGACGAGAAAAGTATTAACGCTCAACTTTTAATCAGAGCTGGTTTTATTGATAAATTAACGGCCGGAGTTTATTCTTATCTGCCTTTGGGACTGCGAGTGTTAAAAAAAATTGAAAATATTATTCGCGAGGAAATGAACAACATCTCTTGCCAGGAAGTTTTTTTACCGGTTCTTCATCCCAAAGAGATTTGGCAGAAAACAGAGCGTTGGCAGTACCCGGAAATGTTTAAGCTAAAAAATCGGCAGGGGAAAGAGATTGGATTAGGTTGGACTCATGAAGAAGTTATTACTCCTTTGGTTAAAAAATTTGTTAAATCTTATAAAGACTTGCCTGTTTTTGTTTATCAAATACAGGATAAATTTCGCGATGAGTTGCGAGCTAAATCAGGATTATTAAGGGGAAGAGAATTTATAATGAAAGACCTTTATTCTTTTCATCAGAGCGACACGGACCTGGAAAGATATTATACCAAAGTAAAAAAGGCCTATTTTAGAATTTTCAAGAGATGCGGCATTGGAAGGCAAACATTTTTAACTTTGGCTTCCGGCGGCGCTTTTAGCGGGTATTCTCACGAGTTTCAAACAATAACCGAGTTTGGCGAGGACGAGATATATCTTTGCCAAAAGTGTAAATTGGGGGTAAACAGAGAAATTATTCAAAAAGAAAAATATCAATGTCCAAAATGCAAAGGCAAAAAATTAGTAATTAAGAAATCAATTGAGGTTGGTAATATTTTTAAACTAAAAGATAGGTTCAGTAAAGCGTTTGATTTTAAGTTTAGAGATAACAAAGGCATGGAAAAATTCGTGTTAATGGGCTGTTATGGCATAGGTCTTGGACGTTTGCTTGGAGCAGTAATTGAAATCCATCATGATGAAAAGGGAATTATTTTGCCAAAAGAGCTTTCTCCTTTTGATCTTCATTTATTGGATTTGGGAAGAAAAAAAGAAACAGAAAAACTATATCAGGATTTACAGAAACAAGGGATTAAAGTATTATATGATAATAGAGAGGATAAAACAGCTGGAACCAAATTTGTTGAAGCGGATTTAATTGGAATACCCTGGCGAATTGTGGTAAGTGAGAGGACATTAGCGAAAGGTTGTATAGAATTAAAGAAACGCGGCAGACCAAAAATTGAGTTTGTGAAAATAAAACACTTGCCGCAATTCTTAAACGAAAAACTAAAAACACTAAATGCAAAACAAAAATGTTTTTAGTATTGATTTGCATTTGTTACTTTACACTTTTAATTTAGCGAAGCGCTTATGTTAAGCAAACTTCTATCATATATTTCAGAAGACATTGCCATTGACCTGGGCACAGCCAATTCTTTGGTTTATGTTCGGGGTCGGGGAATAGTCCTTACCGAGCCTTCAGTGGTGGCTGTAAACAAAAAGACCGGTCAGGTTCTAGCTATTGGCAATGAGGCGAAAAGAATGGTTGGCCGGACCCCGGCTTATATTGTCGCGACCCGGCCATTGGTTTCAGGCGTGATTTCTGACTTTGAAGTAACCGAACAAATGCTTAGATATTTTATTGAGAAAGCGCAAAAAAGAAAATTTTTTTTAACCCCGGGACCGCGGGTGATTATTGGAATACCCTGGGGCGTGACTGAAGTGGAAAAAAGAGCGGTTGTTGACGCAGCTAAAAATGCCGGCGCCCGAGAAGTTTTCTTAGTTGAAGAGCCAATGGCGGCAGCTATTGGCGCTCGTTTGCCTGTTCAGAATCCAGGAGGGAATTTTATCGTTGATATTGGCGGAGGAACTACTGAGATAGCAATAATTTCCTTAGGAGGAATAGTCTTAGCTAAAAGTCTAAGGGTGGCTGGCGACAAACTTAATGAAGATATAATTCAATTTGCTCAGAGCGAGTATAAATTATTAATTGGCGAGCGGACAGCCGAGAAAGCCAAAATTGAAATCGGGTCAGCATATCCGTTAAAAGAAAAAAAACAATTCCCGATAAGAGGAAGAAACTTAATAACCGGTCTCCCTGAAGAGGTTTTAGTTTCTGATGAAGATATTAGGAAAGCTTTGGAGAAATCAGTGAAACAGATTGTTGTTGAAATTAAAACAGCAATTGAAGAAACTCCCCCGGAATTACTAGCCGACATAATGGTTTCAGGGATTCAATTGGTTGGGGGCGGTTCGCTTCTAAAAGGTCTGGATATTTTACTTAAGAAAGAAACAAAAATTCCCGTTAAAACTATTGAAGACCCAATGACTGCCGTGGTTAGGGGGGCGGGAATGATTCTGGAAAGTATTGATCAGCTAAAAGAGGTTTTGGTGGAAACAGAATATTTGGAACCACCAAAGTAATAGAATTTTCAATTTTCAATCAATTTTCAATGATCAAAAAAAAAGAAGTAAAACATATCGCAAAATTGGCTAGGCTTGGATTAACCGAGAAAGAGATTGAGAAATTCCGGAGGGAGCTTTCGAAGATTTTGGATTACATAGAAAAATTGAAAGAGGTTAATATTTCAAAAGTAGAGTCAACTAGCCATTTAATTAAGCTTGAAAATGTAATGAGGAAAGACGAACAAAGCTCTGCTCCCTTTAAAACTTTAACAGATAGGGAAAAACTATTAAATTTAGCGCCAAAAACAAAAAACAAATATTTGAGAGTAAAATCAATCTTATAATATAGGGTAAAGTTCGATTTCCCGGACCGATTTCAGAAGTGAGGCAATAAGTTTCAAGGCAGCTTTCGCAGGCTTGTTGGCATGGTTCCCGAACAAAGTGAGGGACAACAAGCCGAGAACGCAGGCTGTAAAATCTCGCTGGGATTTTAACAGCCGGTGACTTGAAACTTGATTGCTGAGCTTCTAATGCTTTAAGCTAAATTACGAACAAATAGGTCCGTTTTTCAGACTTTACCCTAATATATATGGAATTAACAGATCTAACTATTACTCAAGCGCATCAGGGTTTAATAAAAAAGGAATTTTCAGCAACAGAACTTTGTCAGGCTTATTTAGACAAAATTAAAGAAAAAAACAAAGAGATTTTCGCTTTTTTGACCATTGCTGCCAAATCAGCTTTAGTTCAAGCAAAGAAAGTTGATAGTTTAATTTCAACTGGCAGGGAAATTTCAATTTTAGCCGGTCTTCCTTGCGCAATAAAAGATAATATTTTGGTTGAAAATCTCAAATGTACTGCTGGTTCTAAAATTCTGGAAAATTATATTGCTCCTTATGATGCTACTGTAACAAAGAAACTTAAAGAGAAAGGAGCAGTGATTTTAGGGAAAACAAATATGGATGAATTTGCTATGGGTTCTTCAACTGAAAATTCAGCTTTTGGTCCGACTAAAAATCCCTATGATTTAACTCGGGTACCAGGCGGCTCTTCTGGGGGGTCTGCTGCGGCAATAGCGGCTGATATGGCAATCTATTCCTTGGGTTCTGATACCGGTGGTTCTGTTCGCCTGCCTTCTTGTTTTTGCGGAGTAGTCGGGTTAAAACCTACCTATGGAGCGGTTTCCCGGTATGGCTTGATTGCTTTTGCTTCTTCTTTAGACCAGATTGGTCCAATCACAAAAACAATAGAAGACGCTAAAATAGTATTTGAAGCCATATCTGGCAAAGATGAGATGGACTCTACAAGTGTAGAGAAAAGATTCAAGATTCAAGATTCAAGATTCAAAATTCAAAACATAAAAATTGGAGTGCCAAGCCAGTATTTTGTGAAAGGCATTGATCCTGAAATTGAAAAACTGGTAAGAAAGGCAATTAAAAAATATGAAGATATGGGAGCCAAGATTGAACAAGTAAGCTTGCCCCATACAGAGTATGCTCTGCCAGCTTACTATATTATTAATCCTTCGGAAGCCTCGGCAAACTTGGCAAGATATGATGGAATAAAATACGGGCTTTCAGCCAAAAAAGAAAAGGATTTATTAGGCGTTTATTTAGATAGCAGGCAAGAAGGGTTTGGCTCGGAAGTGAAAAGAAGAATAATGTTGGGTACCTATGCTTTGTCAGCCGGTTATTATGAGGCATATTACTTAAAAGCGCAAAAGGTAAGGAAATTAGTCAGAGCCGATTTTACCAAAGTTTTTAAACAAGTTGATATTATTATGGCTCCGGTTTCACCATTTTTACCATTTAAAATTGGAGAAAAAATTAAGGACCCTCTTTCTATGTATCTGGTTGATATTTATACAGCTTCTGTTAATTTAACGGGCTTGCCAGCTCTTTCTCTGCCAATAGGCAAAGTCAAGGATTTACCGGTTGGCTTGCAAATTATTGGCAAATGGTTTGAAGAAGATAAAATTTTTGAAATTGCTCGCTTAAATGAGAATTTTTAATATAGACATAAATGAAATAATTTCGCTTATTACTGTTCTGCCTTCGCCATTTGCGGAATATGTTCTAATTCTAAAACTTATCTTTATCTTGGTTACCTTATTATTTATAGGCGCTATTATTTTTTTTCTATCTAAGAGTTCCTGGCTGAATGCTCTTTTAATAGAAGATATGATAGAGATCTTAACTTATCGGCCGCTTGGAGTTAAAAAGAATGTAAAGACCTGGAAGAAAATTCAATCCAGAATAGAAACAGGGAAAGAATCTGAATATAAATTAGCCCTGATTGAAGCTGATAGCCTATTAGGAGATGTTTTAGAAGAAAAAGGTTTTCCCGGAGAGACATTAGAAAAAAAATTAAAGCAATTAGATCAGATTACTCTTCCCAATGTTGAGCAGATAAGAGAAGTTCATCAAATCCGGAATAATATTGTTCATAATCCTGACTATGTATTAAGCTTAGACGAAACCAGGAAAGCAATGTTAATTTACGAAAAAGCCCTGATTGATTTACAAGTGCTGTAAATTATGTTAGAATATTATCGCGGGGTGGAGAAGTAGTATCTTGCGAGGCCCATAACCTTGAGACGTCGGTGCAATTCCGGCCCCCGCAACAAGTTTTGGCCGGTGTAGCTCAGTGGTTAGAGCAGGGTCTTCATAAGGCCAAGGTCGTTGGTTCGATTCCAGCCATCGGCACCATGGACCTGTGGTGTAGCTTGGTTAACACATCCCCCTGTCACGGGGAAGATCGTGGGTTCAAATCCCATCGGGTCCGCAATGTAATTGGGGTCAGACCCCGCAAATCATTGCGGGGTCTGACCCCTTTAAGCACAACGGACTTGCAAGAATTGCGGGGTCTGACTCCAGACAGCCGATGTGAAGGGGCTTGTTTTTTTTATATTTTGAATTATAATAATAAACTATAATGTTTAGGAAATATCCAATTGAAAAAACTCGCGATATTGGCATTATTGCTCATATTGATGCCGGTAAAACAACGGTTAGTGAGCGGATTTTATTTTATACTGGAGTCTCTCATAAAATTGGCGAAGTTCACGACGGCAAAGCAATTATGGATTGGATGGAGCAGGAAAAAGAAAGGGGAATTACCATTACTTCAGCTGCCACCACTTGTTTTTGGACATTAGCTGGAAATGAGTATCGGATAAATATTATTGATACGCCTGGTCATATTGATTTTACTGCAGAGGTTCAACGCTCTTTAAGAGTTTTAGACGGCGCGGTCGTGGTTTTTGACGGTGTTGCCGGAGTAGAACCGCAATCAGAAACAGTCTGGCATCAGGCAGATAAATTTAAGGTGCCCAGAATTTGTTTTATTAACAAAATGGACAGAATCGGCGCTTGTTTTGAAAAAAGCTTAGCGTCAATTCAGGAAAAACTTTCTTCTAACGCGGTGGCTGTTCAATTGCCAATTGGCCAAGAGGCTGAATTTGAAGGAATAATTGATTTATTGGAAATGAAGGCAAATAGGTTTGAGGGAGATTTTGGGCAGAATATGAAGATTATACCCATAGACGAGGACTATTTAGAAGGAGCGGGAATTTCAAAGGAGCTGTTAGAAAAAGCAAAACAAAGCCGCGAAAAATTAGTAGAGAAAATTATTGCTGAAGACCAGGATTTATTGGAAAAACATTTAGACGGACAAGAGCCTTCTGTTAATGAATTAAAAAACGGATTAAGAAAAGCCTGCCTTGCTTATAAATTAATTCCAATATTTTGCGGTTCTGCCCTGAAAAACAAAGGAATCCATTTATTGTTAGATGGAATAATTGAATATCTTCCCAGTCCGATTGATATGCCTGCAATAAAGGGCTTTGATCCGAAAAAAGGTTTAGAAATAGAGAGAAAAGCAGATGATAAGCAAGCATTTTCCGCTTTAATTTTTAAGATCGCGTCTGATCCCTATGTTGGTACTTTAACCTATTTCCGAGTCTATTCTGGTTGCCTTGCAAAAGGCTCTTATGTTTTAAATTCAACAACCGGTAACAAAGAAAGAATTGGCAGAATTTTAAGAATGCACGCCGCGGAACGAGAGGATGTGGAGCAAGTTTTTACCGGCGATATTGCCGCTACGGTTGGGCTAAAAGCAAGTTCTACCGGCCATACTCTTTGTGATGAAAAAGAGCCGATTGTTCTGGAAAAAATTGTTTTCCCAGAGCCGGTTATTGCCATTAGGATAGAGCCCAAGACCAAGCAGGACCAAGAGAAAATGGGAACTGCCTTGAAAAGATTAATGGACGAGGACCCGACTTTCAGAGTTAAATCAGACTTAGAAACAGGAGAAACAATTATCTCTGGAATGGGAGAGTTGCATTTAGAGATTATTACTGATAGAATGAAAAGAGAGTTTAAGGTAGGCGCCAATGTTGGCAGGCCCCAGGTTGCTTATAAAGAAACAATTAAAATAGAAAGCAAGGCTGAAGGAAAATACATCAAGCAGTCAGGCGGCAGAGGACAGTATGGCCATGTCTTGTTAAGAATAGAGCCAAAAGCAAGGGGAGAAGGGTATGAGTTTATTGACGAGATAAAAGGCGGAGATATTCCCAAAGAATTTATTCCAGCGGTGAATAAAGGAATAAAAGAGGCAATGGATAAAGGAATTTTGGCTGGTTATCCAGTGGTGGATATTTCAGCCACTCTTTATGATGGTTCTTTTCATGAAGTGGATTCTTCAGAAATCGCTTTTAAGATTGCCGGCTCAATAGCTTTTCAAGAAGCAGTCAAAAAAGCCGAACCAATTATATTAGAGCCAATGATGAAATTAGAAGTAGTGATGCCAGATGTTTTTTTCGGCGATGTTATTGGCGACCTTTCAGCCAGAAGAGGAAAGATTGAAGAAACTTTTGACCGCTTGCAAATGAAAGTCATAAATGCTAAAGTGCCTTTAGCGGAAATGTTTGGCTATGCCACCAGCTTGCGGAGCTTGACAGAAGGCAGGGGAATATTTACAATGGAATTTAACAGCTATGAAGAGGCGCCAGCTAATATTATTCAGGAAATCATTGAAGGAAAGAGAAGATAATTTTCTTTTCTGAATTATGGAAAAGGTCGAAAGATAATAAGATAAATAATATTCTGAAATCCTAAATAAATAGGATTTGGAAGACTTCGTTTCCAAATCCCAAAGGGATTTGGAAGACTAAAGTTTCCAAATCCTTTCAGGGGATTTGGAAGACTTCGTTTCCAAATCCCAAAGGGATTTGGAAGACTATAAAATTATGGCGGAAAAAGAAAAATTTATAAGGGAAAAACCCCATCTTAATATTGGCTCTATTGGCCATGTTGACCACGGAAAAACTACTTTAACGGCAGCGGTTCTTAAGGTTCAGAAATTAGCCGGCTTTAAAGCAACAGAAAAATCAGTAGACCAAATTGATTCTGCTCCGGAAGAAAAAGCTCGCGGGTTAACGATTAATGTTACTCATGTTGAGTTTGATTCTACTAAAAGGCATTACGCCTGGATTGACTGTCCGGGCCACGCTGACTATATTAAAAATATGATTACCGGCGCGGCGCAGATGGATGGAGCAATTTTGGTTGTTTCAGCGTCTGATGGCCCAATGCCCCAAACAAGAGAACATATTCTTTTGGCGCGCCAGGTTGGCTTGCCTTCAATTGTGGTTTTTCTTAATAAATGCGACTTGGTTAGCGATCCGGATATTATTGATTTGGTAGAATCGGAAATAAGAGAATTATTGAATAAATATAAATTTCCAGGAGATGAAACACCGATTATCCGAGGTTCGGCCCTGAAAGCCCTTGAAGCGAATTCTATTGACGATGAAGCAATAAAACCAATTTTAGAATTAGTCAAAGCAGTAGATAGTTTTATCCCGGAACCAATTCGGGAGATAGACAAGCCTTTTTTAATGGCTGTTGAAGATGTTTTTTCTATTGCTGGTCGAGGCACTGTAGCGACTGGAAGAGTTGAGAGGGGAATTGTTCGGGCCAATGAGGAGGTAGAGGTTGTTGGGGTTAAGCCGACAACCAAAACAGTTGCCGTGAGTATGGAAATGTTCAATAAAATTTTAGACGAAGGCCGGGCCGGAGATAATGTCGGCGTTTTGCTTCGCGGATTGAAAAAAGAGGATATTGAAAGAGGCCAAGTTTTAGCTAAACCAGGTTCAATTACGCCGCATATTGAATTTGAAAGCGAAACTTATATTTTAACCAAAGAAGAAGGTGGTCGCCACACTCCATTTTTTACCGGTTATAAGCCCCAGCTTTATTTTAGAACAACTGATGTTACCGGAAATGTTTCCTTGCCAGAAGGCACAGAAATGGTTATGCCCGGTGATACAGTAAACCTGAAAATAAAGTTGATTGTGCCGATTGCTATGGAAGAGAAGCAGAGATTTGCCATTAGAGAAGGAGGAAGGACAGTGGGAGCCGGAGTAGTGACTAAAGTATTAACATAAAAAGATGACCAGTAAAAAGAACATAGCAGAAGAGAGTGAAGCAAAACCGAAGATAATAACCAGTAAAAAGAACATAGCAGAAGAGATAAGGAATAAAAAGATGACCAGTAAAAAGAACATAGCAGAAGAGAGTGAAGCAAAACCGAAGATAAGGATTAAGCTTCGGGCTTATGACCATAAGGTGATTGACGAAGGATCTCGTCAGATTATTGAAGTTGCCATGCGTTATGGCGCAGAAGTTTCAGGCCCGATTCCTTTACCAACCGATACTGATAAATATACGGTTAATAGATCCTCTTTTATTCACAAAGACAGCAGGGAGCAGTTTGAAATGCGAACTCATAAAAGACTGATTGATATTTTAAGCCCTAACACGAAAGTGATTGACGCTTTAATGAATTTAAACCTGCCAGCCGGGGTTGATATTGAGATAAAGATGTAGCTGGGGATGGTAGCAAACGCAATGCTTGACATCTTTTTCTTCCTATGGTAAAATATTGCTAGCATTGGGGCTACAATGCTTCGGTATTCAATCCGTAGAAGCCCTTGAATTCGTGGGGAATAGTCATACTATTAGATAGAAAGGTCGAGAAATATTATCAAAAACGCGTAAAGATTATCAGTTAATTTCCGAAAAAGATTTATGGTAGAGAAAAAGACAAATGATCAGGATTTCCTTGAGTTTATTGTTAAAGCTTTAGTTGACTATCCAGAAGATGTCAAAATTGATCGCAAAATTGATGAAATGGGAGTCTTGCTTTCTTTGAAAGTAAACCCTAAAGATATGGGCCAAATTATTGGCCGAAGCGGTTCTACTGCTAGAGCGATCAGAAGCTTGGTTCGAATTATTGGTCTGAGAGCTCACGCCCGAGTGAACTTAAAGATTGAAGAACCGGCCGGAGGCAAAGATGTTCAAGGAAAAGAACAAGGTCTTGAAGACTTAAAACTGTAAGGGTTTTAATCTAAGGATAGACAAAAAAAGAAAACAGCGCTATTATAAGAAACAGCGCTGTTTTTTTTATTGTTCCAAATCTGACAAGATTTGGAAAATTTATATGATTTTTGATATTATTACGATTTTTCCAGAGATATTCAATTCTTTTTTAGGGGAAAGCTTAATTGCCCGTGCTCAAAAAAAACGTTTAATTAAAATTAAAATTCATAATTTACGGAAATGGAGTTATAATAAACATAAAAGTATTGATGACAAGCCTTTTGGCGGGGGATTGGGAATGGTTTTTAAGATTGAACCGATTTATAGGGCGGTAAATGAAATAAAAAAAAAGAAAAAAACTAAAGTTGTTTTATTTACGCCGAGGGGAAAGAAATTTAATCAGAAAATAGCTTATCAGCTTTCAAAATTAGACCAAATAATAATGATCTGCGGCAGGTATGAGGGGGTAGATGAAAGAGCGGCAAAATATATTGCTGATATTGAATTATCAATAGGGGATTATGATTTAATGGGAGGGGATTTGCCGGCAATGGTAATAATGGAAACGGTTTGTCGGTTGATTCCCGGTGTTTTAGGGAAACCTCAATTATTAAAAGAAAGGATTACTAAAACCAAAGGATTTATTGAATATCCGCAATATACGCGCCCCGAAATATTTAATCCTAACAGATGTATTAAAAAACGGAAAGCTTGCCCGTCTAAATTTCGCAAAGCGAAAATTTGGCGGGTGCCGAAAGTTTTAATTTCCGGAAATCATAAAAAAATAGAGGAGTGGCGGACAAAGCACCAAAAAACCATTGGAAAATAGTTATTTGCGTGCTAAAATAATGAAAAGGGTGTGTAGTCCCGTACGGCGCGGGGATGGTCTGTAAAACCATTGCTTTTTTAGCCCAGCTGGTTCGACTCCAGTCACACCCACAAGCGCCAGGATAGCTCAGTTGGCAGAGCATTCCCATGGTAAGGGAAAGGCCGCGAGTTCGAGCCTCGCTCCTGGCTTAATTTCGTAAAACATAATTATGCCAGTAAAAAGAAAACCATTTGTAAAACTTCAATGTTCAGGGTGCAAAAGAATAAATTATTTCAGCCATAAATCAAAATTGGTTGAGAAGAAGTTAGAATTGAAAAAATTCTGTAAGTGGTGCCGAAAACATATTTTACACAAAGAAACGAAGAAGTAGAGATCTGTAGTTTACAGCGGTCTTTAACATAGCGCTTTTTTCGCGGGGGTATAAGTTAATTGGTAAACTGTGGGTCTCCAAAACCCATTTTCCAGGTTCGAGTCCTGGTACCCCCGTCTTGTTGGAAATTTTAAGAAATATGTGTTAGAACTTAGATAGTTATGTTATATAAAAAAATTAACATTAGAAAAATTAAAAAATCAAAAGTTCTTTTAGGGCTTCCTTTGGCTTTGGTTTCGCTGGAAATTTATTTCGGAACCCTTTTTGGTTATTTTATTACCAAGTTTCTTTCAGGGAAGCAAACCGGTTGTCCCGGAAAAATAAAATCAATTGCTTTTAATGTTGGTGATTATCGGCTGCATTTACATCATTGGCTATTGGGTTTAATGGTTTTAATTTTTGCTCTTTGGCATCAATTTCTGCCTTTTCCCCATTTTTCTTTCGGATTTTTAGGAGGGTTGATTTTTCAGGGTATTTTTTCTTATTCAGACTGGCGCAGGGTTTTAATTAAAAAAGATAAAAATAAAAAAATAAATTGACCAATGTCTAAAAAAATAGAGGTTGGCTAAGAGGTGAAAGCAGGGCAGGTATTGGCAAAACAGGAAAACAGGTTATGGAAATCTTGACCGAACTTCACCAAAAAAAACAAAAGACAATTATAGTAGTTACCCATGATTCCAATATCGCCAGCTACAGCCAGAAAATAATCAACATAAAAGACGGTCAGCTTGTATGATACTCAAAATTTTTATAGAATTTGACAAGTTTACCTGCTTTGTTATTATATAGAATATATGAGAAAACTTATGTTAAATTTTAAACTTCCTGTTTCTATTCTTCGAGAAGGTAAAAAATATGTCGCTTATACGCCAGTTCTTGATTTATCTACTTCTGGAAAAAGCTATGAAGAAGTTAAAAGACGATTTGATGAAATCGTTAATATCTTTTTTGAAGAACTTATTAAAAAAGGTACTTTGGATGAAGTTTTGCGAGATTTGGGCTGGAAACGGGTTCAAGCAAAATGGAATCCACCAGTACTGATTTCTCAGGAATTACAAATGGTTCAAGTGCCAGCAAAATAATGTATGGCTCATTTAATATCGATTTCATGGAGAAAATTTGAAAAATTTCTTTTATTCATTGGTTGCCACCTTAAAAGAGAAAAGGGAGACCATCGAATTTATTGGCGAGAAGACTTAAAACGTCCGGTAGTTATTCCCAGAGAAAGAGAGCTGCCGGTTTTTATTATTCGAAACAATCTTCGAATTTTACGTATTGAGCCCGATGAATATCTTGAAATTTTAAAACAAATTTAAAATGTTTATAGATTATTTCAAAATTGCTTTAAGGAATCTTAGATCAAGGCAAATTAGAAGCTGGCTAACCATTCTTGGCATAGTTATTGGCGTTTTTTTAATTATTTCAATGGTTTCTTTAAGCGAGGGGGTGAGAAATTCTATTGAAAAACAATTAAAAATGGTGGGCGGGGATGTGATTATGATTATGCCCGGCGAATTTGCTGATTTTATGGTTACTATGATAGGAGGATTAAAATTGAGCGATGATGATTTAGAGGCATCAATCACGCCTCAGCTTGTAATTTTTGGCTTGGTTTTCGCTTTTTTAGTCGGCTCTGTTTCTGGTTTTTTGCTGGCCCGCCAGGCAGCCAAACTCAAGCTAATGCACGCTTTGAGATATGAGTAAAATATGGCAATTTTAGAAATAAAAAAATATCCAAATCCGATTTTGAGAAAAAAGTGCCAGAGAAAGGAGGAAATTACCGCTAATATAAGAAAACTTGGGCAAGATATGAAAGAAACAATGGTAAAGAATCAAGGAATAGGATTAGCCGCTCCCCAGGTTGGAGAATTAAAAAGAGTTATCGCGGTTCAGATGGAAAAAGAAATGCAGGTATTTATCAATCCGAAGATTATTAAAAAGAGCCGAGAAACTGAAATAGCTGAAGAAGGTTGTTTAAGCTTCCTAGGGCTTTTTTTGAAAATAAAAAGAGCAAGAGAAGTAGAAATTAAAGCCCTTGATATAGAAGGAAAAGAAATTCAAATAAAAGCTGAAGGACTCCCAGCTCGGGTTTTTCAGCACGAAATTGACCATTTAGACGGGATTCTTTTTCTAAACCGAATTAATCTTTGGCAAAAATTATGGCGCTTATTGAAGAATTAGTTAAAGAGGGCTGGTTAAAAACTCCGAGAATAATTACAGCTTTCAAAAAGATTAAGAGAAAGGACTTTATGCCAAAGGACGCAGAGAATCTTGCAGAGCTGAATAATGCCTTGCCAATCGGTTTTGGCCAGACCATTTCCCAACCATTAGTGGTTGCTTTTATGCTAGAACAGCTTCAACCAGAACCCGGGGATAAAATTTTAGATATTGGGTTTGGTTCTGGCTGGACAACAGCCCTTTTAGCTCACATTGTGAGCCAGAAGGGAAATTCCAAATTGCAAATTCCAAAGGACAAACAAATTTCAAATTCAAATAAGCAAAATTCAAAACTTAAAGACTTAAACGGTAAAATTCTTGCAATAGAAATTATCCTTGAATTAAAAAAAATCGGAGAACAAAATGTGGCCAAATACAATTTTATGGAAAAAAGGATAGTGGATTGTATTTGCGCTGATGGGTCAAAGGGTTATGCCGAAGAAGCGCCTTTTGATAAGATCTTGGTTTCAGCTTCGGCTGAAACTGCGCCAAGAGCCTGGAAAGAGCAATTGAAAATTGGCGGCAGAATTGTGGCGCCGATTGGCTCATCAATTTGGCTTTTTATTAAAAAAGGAGAAACAAAATTTGAGGAATATGAATATCCCGGCTTTGCCTTTGTGCCTTTAATTAATCGATGAAGAATTTTTTAATTTTTTTAATATTTTTTTGCTTTCTTGGTTTAGGATTTTCTCTTTGGTCTGGCATTTATTTGCCAAAAGACAGGGAAGCAATAAGGGAAGAATTGTTTTTAATTGAATTTGGCCAAGGTTTTTTAGAAATTAGCAACAATCTGGAAAAACAAGGGCTGATTAAAGATAGTTTGTATTTTAATGTCTATGGAATTTTTACCAATAATTTTAAAAAGCTTCAGGCCGGCGCCTACCTTTTAAGTCCGGCAATGAGTGTTTCAGAGATTATAATGAAATTGGCTGCTGGCGAGGTGAAGAAAATAAAAGTAACTATTCCCGAAGGATTTCGCCTTCAAGAGATAGAAAAAAGATTTTCTAGAGCATTTGATAGGGAAATGAATTTTGCCCAGTTCAAAGTTTCTGATTTTCAGGACGAGTTTGATTTTTTAAGGGATGTCCCAAAACAAAGAGGGCTTCAGGGATTTTTATTCCCTGACACTTATCAGTTTTTTTATTTAGCTACTACCAAAGAAATTATTAGAGAAATACTAAGCAACTTTGATAAAAAACTTACTTCAGAATTAGTTAAAGAAATTACCCGGCAAGAGAAGGGGGTTTTTGACATTGTTATTATGGCTTCTTTGCTTGAAAAAGAGGTAAGAGGGTTTCAAGATAAAAAAATTGTTTCAGGAATTTTCTGGGAAAGAATTAATATCAATAAACGATTGCAAAGCTGCGCCACAATTGCTTACATTTTACGGGAAAAAGATGGTTGGACTTTTGAAGAAATGAGAAGAGAGATTGGCAGAGGCAAGGAAATTGAGTCGCCTTATAATACTTATATTTATCCAGGTCTGCCAATAGGCCCGATTTCCAATCCCGGACTTGAAAGTATAATAGCGGCAGTGCATCCTCAAGCAAGCGAGTATCTGTTTTTCCTCTCTACCCCTGAAAGCCAGACCATATTTAGCGTAAGTTTAAGAGAACATTCTCTTGCTAAACAAAAATATCTAAGGTAAAATATAAGAATTAGTTGATAACCTTTTTGGTAGTGAAACAAACAGAAGCAAGCGAAAGAACGTCTCTTAAAAATTCTTGGTCGAGCGAAAATTGCTGCCAAAGTGGTTGAATAGTATGTAAGAATTAGCAAGAAGGCAATTAAAAGGTCGAGAACCTTAAACCCTGTTAGAAAGTTAGAAGTAATGTAGCTTTCTAACGGAGTAAAATATTATGAATATAATTAAGATTGGCCGATGGGCATTTATTGGCGGAATAATATTAGCTATTTTGTCTGCTTTGTTTGTTATTCCGGAAATAGGAATATTGCTTTTTGGTTTAGGAATAATTGTTGGGCTTATTAATATTCAAGAGAAAGAGAGCGTTTCTTTTCTGGTTTCAGTAATTGCTTTATTGATTATTGGAGTAGCTATTTTGGAGATTGGCGGATTAACCCAGGCACCAGTGAAAATTTTGGGCCAGATTTTAACCTTTATGTCTGCGGCTGCTTTTGTTGTAGCGATAAAGCAGATTTTAGCCGTCGCTATTTCTGAGGAGAAAGTTTTCTAATAATTTTCTAATAACAAATAAAAACCAGGCATCTTTTTCCTAAAATATGTTCTGGGATGTTTTTATGTTTTGTAAAACTATCCTTAAAAATGGTTTAAGAATTATTACTGTGCCGCAGAAAAGCACTCAAGCAGTAACGGTTTTGATTTTAGTCAGGACTGGTTCTAAATATGAAACCAAAGAAGTAAGCGGTATTTCTCACTTTTTAGAGCATATGTATTTTAAGGGGACAAAGAAAAGGCCCTCGGCAATAGCGCTTGCCGAAACCCTGGATAGGATTGGAGGTATTTATAATGCTTTTACATCAGAAGAATATACTGGTTATTTTGCCAAGGTATCCGCCTCTCAAACAGATATTGCTTTGGATTGGGTTTCTGATATCTATTTAAATTCTTTACTGCCGACCAAAGAGATTCAAAAAGAAAAAGGAGTCATTATTGAAGAGATTAATATGTATTTTGACCATCCAATGAGCTATATTCATACTTTATGGAATAAATTATTATATGGCGACCAGCCGGCTGGTTGGGATGTAATAGGCGCCAAAGAGAGTGTAATGAAAATAGACAGAACAGCCCTTGTTAATTATATGAAAAGCCAGTACACGGCTTCTAATACGATTTGCTGTTTGGCAGGGAGAATAGAAGAGAGAAAGATTTTAGCCAAAGTTAAAAAATATTTTTCAAAAATCAATATTAAGAAACCTAAAAAAGGATTTCCCGTAATAGAAAAACAATTCAAGCCAAATTGCCTTTTGCATTTTAAAAAAACCGACCAGACGCATCTTTGTTTGGGCGTAAGGGCTTATAATATTTTTCATCCGCAGAAATACGTTCAGGAAATTTTAGGAATAATTTTGGGAGGAATGATGAGCTCGCGGCTTTTTATAGAGATAAGGGAAAAATTAGGGATTGCTTATTATGTAAGAACCGATACTGAAGCGAATCCCGACACTGGTTGTTTGGTTAGCCAAATCGGAGTGGATAATAAAAATACTGAAAAAGCGATAACAATTATTTTGAAAGAATATAAAAAAATTTCTCAAAAAAAAGTTCCTGAAAAAGAATTGAAAAAAGCAAAAGATTATATTAAAGGAAAAACAGCTTTGCTTTTGGAGGCTTCAGACGCTCAAGCTTCTTTTTGCGCTGTTCAGGAAATTTTGAAAGAAAAGATTTTAACTCAAGCAGAAATTTTTAAAAAGATTGATAAAGTTTCTCAAAATGATATTCTAAAAACAGCCAAAGATATTTTTAGACCTAGCAAATTAAATCTGGCTTTAATTGGCCCGTTTGAAGATAGGTCAAAGTTCCAACAATTATTGAAACTTTAAAATTTAATTTTTTATGAATAACGAAAAACTGTTAGACATTTCCTGGGCAACGATTTTGAAAGTTTCTATCGCTATTATTTGCCTTTATACCCTTTTTTTGATTAGAGATATTTTGATATGGTTTATTTTTGCCCTTATTATTTCAATCTTGTTTAATCCGGCTATTGATTTTTTTCAGAAAAAAAGAATTCCCCGGATAATAACCATTGCGTTTATTTATTTTTTTGGCATTTTTGGAATCTTAGGTTTATTGACTTATTTAGCGTCCCATTTATTAATTGCCGAGCTTGACACTTTAATTCAAGCTATTCCTTACTATCCTTATTATTTTGAAAAAATTGCCACTTTTATGAGGGGGTTTGGGATTGAAGCTTTTGAAAGCCCGGAAGCTTTTATGGCAACCTTAAGAGAAATGGCTGCTGATATTTTTGGCGTTATTTTCGCTATTTTTGGCGGAGTAATGGCGACTATTTTTATTCTTTCCGTTGCCGCTTTTCTTTCTTTGGAAGAGAAAGCAGCTGAAAAAGTAATAAGTGTCCTTTGTCCTAAAAAATATGAAGCTTACAGTTTGTCCCTCTGGTCAAGGTGTCAGAGTAAAATTAGCGGATGGTTTCTGTCAAGAGTTTTAGCGTGTTTGTTTGTTGGCGCGGCTTGTTATTTCTCTTTTTTGCTTTTAGACGTAAGTCATCCTTTTTCTTTAGGCCTGATGGCTGGTATTTTTAATTTTATTCCAATTGCTGGGCCCATTATCAGCGGAGCAATAATTTTTATCGTTGTTGCTTTGGAAAATTTATTTCAGGCGGTTTTTATTTTAATTATCTTTATTTTAATCCAACAAGTGGAAAATAATGTTTTAATGCCGATTTTAACTAAAAAATTCGTTGACTTGCCCCCAGCTTTGGTTTTAGTGTCTTTAGCTGTTGGCGGCGCGCTCTGGGGATTTTTGGGCGCAATTTTAGTCATTCCTTTGGCTGGAATTTTGTTTGAATTTTCAAGAGAGTTCTTAAAAAGAAGAAAAGAGGAACAAGCAGTGATTTTGTAGACAAGCGGTTTTTTAAAAAATATGTTGATAGACACGCATGCTCATATAAATTTTAATGATTATAAAGATGATTTTGATGAGGTAATTCAACGATCCCTTGCCAATGATGTTTGGATGTTCAATGTTGGTTCGCAATATACTACCAGCAAGAGAGCAATAGAAATCGCAGAGAAATACGAAAAAGGAGTTTATGCCGCTATCGGGCTTCATCCTATTCATTTGGAAACCGGCTTGGTGAAAATAAAAATTGATCCGGAAGAAATTCAATTTAAGACTCAAGAGGAAAAATTTGACTATAACAAATACAAAGAATTAGCCCTTTCTACTAAAGTAAAAGCAATTGGCGAAATCGGCTTGGATTATTACTGGAAGCCAAAAACAAAAACAAGAGTTCAGCAATTCAAAGAGAAACAAAAACAAGTTCTTATTCAGCAAATGAAGCTCGCAGAAGAATTAAATTTGCCAATAATTTTTCACTGCCGTTTTGCGCATAGCGACCTTCTTGAAGTTCTATATTCTAGATTTCAGATTCAAGATTCTAAAGCCAGAGGCGTGATCCATTGTTTTACCGGAACATGGGAAGAAGCGAAACAATATATGGAGGTTGGGCTTTATTTAGGTTTTAACGGCTTGATTTTCAAGATGAATTTATGGAACGAAACTATTGAAAAAATGCCCCTGGATAAAATCTTAATTGAAACCGATTGTCCTTATTTGACTCCTCCGCAGATAAAAGGTCGCAATGAACCCCTCTATCTGAAACACATAGCGACTAAAATCGCTAAAATAAAAAAGACAAACTATACCAAAATATCAGAATGCACCACGACCAACGCCAGGAAATTATTCGCGGAGTAGGGGATATTGAGAAGCTCAAAAATGAAAGATATTAGAAACTTTGTAATTATCAGCCATATTGACCATGGAAAATCAACTTTAGCCGATCGTTTTCTGGAAATAACCAATACTATTCCCAGAAATAAAATACGGCCGCAGTATCTTGATATGATGGATTTGGAGCGGGAAAGAGGGATTACCATAAAGATGCATCCTTGCCGTTTAAGTTATAAAAAACATGGACAGGAATATATTTTAAATTTAATTGACACGCCAGGGCATATTGATTTCTCTTACGAGGTTTCAAGGGCGCTGGCCGCTGTTGAGGGAGCTGTTTTATTGGTTGACGCCACCCAGGGGATTCAAGCCCAAACTATTTTTAATCTTGAAATGGCGCAAAAACAAGGATTGGTTATAATCCCGGTTATTAATAAAATTGACTTGCCCCAAGCGCAAACAACAGAAACAAAAAAGCAAATAGCGAATGTTTTAAAAAGGGATGCTAATGAAGTTCTGGAAATTTCCGCAAAAAAAGGAATTAACATTGATAAATTGATAGATTTAATAATTACCAAAATTCCCGGCCCTGACGGAATTAATGAACTAAATAAACCTTTAAGATGTTTGGTTTTTGACTCAAAATACGATTCTTTTAAGGGGGTTATTGTTTATGTAAGAGTTTTAGAAGGCAAAATTGAAAATGGAGAGGAAATATATTGTTTAACCAGCAAGGTAAAGAGTAAAAATAAACAGGTCGGTACTTTTTCTCCCGAATTAATGCCTGCTAAAGAAATAAAAGCCGGAGAAATAGGATATATTGCCACCGGAATAAAAGAAATAGAGAAAATAAGAATTGGAGAGACCATAACTACTTTAAGGGATTTTAAGCTGTTGGGCCAAAAAATTATGCCCTTGTCCGGTTATAAAGAGCCGAAACCATTTGTTTTTTTAACCGTCTATCCGGAAAAGAGCAAAGATTTTGATTTGTTAAAGAGCGCTCTTGGTCAATTAAAGCTGAATGATGCTTCTTTGTTTTATCAATTAGAAAAAAAGCCAATCTTTGGAAGAGGGTTTTTATGCGGATTTTTAGGGTTGCTTCATGCCGAGATTGTAATTGAAAGACTGAAAAGAGAATTTAAAATTGAACTGGTTATCTCCGCGCCCAATGTAGTTTATAAAGTAATTTTAACCAATAAAAAAGAAGAAATAGTTTATTCTTCTTTTGATTGGCCTGACCCGGCAATAATCAGCGAGACATTGGAGCCAAAAGTTTTTTTAGAAGTAATAACTAGCCTGAAATACCTAAGCCGTATTTCCGAATTAATAAAACAAAGAGGAGGAACAGCAATAGAAACAACTTCTCTAGGCCAAGATAGACTAATTTTAAGAACGGAAATTCCATTAAGAGAAATAATTACTGATTTTTATGAAAAATTGAAGAGTTTAAGTCAGGGATTTGCTTCAATGAATTATCAATTATCCGAATACGGCAGAATTGATTTAGTTAAAGTTAATTTTTTAATAAACAATAAAGAAGAAATGTCTTTGGCTATGATTTTACCAAAGGCAAAAGCAGAGAGAGAAGCGCGGAATTTTTTAATAAAGTTGAAGACCGTTATTCCCCGACAAATTTTTAGCGTTGCTCTGCAGGCAAAAATTGACGGAAAAATTATTGCCAGAGAAACAATTAGTTCGTTTCGCCGGGATGTAATCGCTCCTTTATATGGAGGGGATTATACCAGGAAAAGAAAACTATTGGAAAAACAAAAAAAGGGAAAGATGAAAAAGAAATCTTTAGGACAGATTCGAATACCGGCAAAAGCCTTTTTAGACGCGATGAGAACCACCTAATTATTTATTTATGAATTATAACCCGCAAAAAATAGAGCTGAAGTGGCAGAGATATTGGGAAAAGAATAAATTCTATCAGGCTAAAGATGGCCAAGGAAAAAAGCAGTACATTTTAATTGAATTTCCGTATCCTTCAGGAGAAGGCCTTCATGTTGGGCATTGTCGTCCTTACATTGCTTTAGATGCTGTTGCCAGAAAAAAAAGAATGGAAGGATATAATGTTTTGTTTCCAATTGGCTGGGATGCTTTTGGATTACCTGCTGAAAATTACGCAATCAAAACCGGAATTCATCCTCAGGTCGCTACTGAAAAAAACATTGCTAATTACAAAAGACAGGTTAAAAGTTTGGGTCTTTCTTTTGATTGGTCCAGGGAAATTAATACTACCGACCCTAAATATTATAAATGGACTCAATGGATTTTTCTTAAACTTTTTGAAAAAGGATTGGCTTATCAGGCAAAAATACCAATTAATTGGTGTCCTTCTTGTAAAATTGGCTTGGCTAATGAAGAAGTGGTTTCCGGCGCTTGCGAGCGCTGCGGAGCTATTATTGGAAAAAAGACATTAAAACAATGGATGCTAAAAATTACAGCTTATGCAGACCGCCTCATAGATGATTTAAAAAAGGTCAATTATCCGGACAGAGTTAAAGCTCAACAGATAGAATGGATTGGAAAGAGTTATGGCGCGGAGATTGTGTTTAAGGTTGTGGGTTCTCCGGGAAAGATAAAAGTTTTTACCACCAGAACTGATACTCTTTTTGGAGCAACAGCTATTGTACTTGCTCCCGAGCATCCTTTGGTTGAAGGGTTAATTACCGCAAAAAACAGAGAAAAAGTAGAAAAATACATTGTTGAGGCAAAAAAGAAAAGTGATTTTGAGAGAGAGAAAATAGAGAAAGAAAAAACAGGAGTTTTTACCGGCTCATATTGCTTTAACCCCGCCAATAACGAAAAAGTCCCGATTTGGATTGGCGATTATGCAATAGCAACTTATGGCGGGGGAGCAATAATGGTTGTTCCGGCTCACGATTACCGGGATTATGATTTTGCTAAAAAATATGGATTGAAGATTAAAGAAGTTGTTTCGGGTGGAGATATTTCCAAAGAGGCTTTTGTTAATTATGGAAGATTGGTTAATTCTGGACAATTTACCGGATTAAAGTCAAAAGAGGCGATTGAAAAAATTACTAAATGGTTAGAAGTAAATGGTTTTGGTAGGAAAACAGTTCAATATAAATTGCGGGATTGGGTTTTTTCCAGGCAGCATTATTGGGGCGAACCAATCCCGCTTGTTTTCTGCGAAAACTGCGCGGTCAAAATCAAAAATCAAAAATCAAAAATCAAAAATAATGAATTTAATGAAGGGGAATTATTAAACCCTGGGTGGATTGCGGTTCCGGAGAAAAATTTACCGGTAGAACTTCCCTTTGTTGAGAAATATCAGCCAACAGGAACCGGTCAATCGCCTCTGGCAGTAATTTCTGATTGGGTTAATACCAAATGTCCAAAATGCGGGGGAGACGCAAAGAGAGAAACCGACACTATGCCAAATTGGGCAGGTTCTAATTGGTATTACATCCGTTATTGCGACCCGGAGAATGATAAAGAATTAGCCAGTCCTAAAAAAATAAGATATTGGCTGCCAGTTGATTGGTATAACGGAGGAATGGAGCATACTACTTTACATCTTTTATATTCCCGTTTTATTTATAAGTTCCTTTTTGATATTAAGATAGTTTCTCAACCAGAACCTTATCAACGTCGAACTTCCCACGGCATAGTTTTAGCGGAAGATGGCAGAAAAATGTCAAAATCTTTTGGCAATGTCATTAACCCTGATGATATTGTCCAAAAATACGGAGCAGACACCTTGCGAATTTATGAGATGTTTATGGGTCCTTTTGATCAAGCCATTGTTTGGAATACCCAAGGAGTAAAAGGAGTTTATCGCTTTTTAGAAAAAGTGTGGAAATTATGTTCTAAAATTTCTGGTGCCGCAAAAGCATGCCCGGATGTTTTACGAGCCTTGCACAAGCTTAATAAAAAAATAGATAATGATTTAGAAGCGACAAAATTCAATACAATAATTTCCGCTTTTATGGAGTTTGCCAATTTGTGTCATGAGCATAAAGCCGAAGTAGATAAAAAAACAATCGAAAAAACATTGATTTTGCTTTCTCCTTTTGCCCCTCATTTGACTGAAGAGCTTTGGCGGAAATTAGGTCATTCAAAAAGCATTTTTTTTACCAAATGGCCTAAATATGACCCTAAATTGATTAAAGAAGAAATAACAACTTTAGTTATTCAGATTAATGGCAAAGTTCGCGACAAAATTGAAGTTGATGCTGGCATATCTGAAACCAAAGCCAAAAAACTTGCTTTATCTCGAGAAAAAGTTAAGAATTGGATATTAGACAAAGAAATCAAAAAAATAATCTTTATCCCAAAAAAGCTGATTAATTTCGTTGTTTAATATAAATGGGTAAAGTTCGATTTTCCGGACCGATTTCAGAAGTGAGGCAATAAGTTTCAAGGC